>NZ_CP149941.1 GCF_037948395.1 Serratia nevei
ATGGCGAAAGCCGAAGGCTTCACATC
Organism: Serratia nevei; assembly: GCF_037948395.1. Lineage (NCBI taxonomy): Bacteria > Pseudomonadati > Pseudomonadota > Gammaproteobacteria > Enterobacterales > Yersiniaceae > Serratia > Serratia nevei. The sequence continues at coordinate 27 of NZ_CP149941.1, forward strand.
CCGTTTTGATTTCTCTATGCACGTTGCCTTTGCGCGATCGCTTGGTAAACGACGACGTATGCCTCCGCTTCTTCGCCGGCGGGCGATTGATGCGTTGTTGCAGGGGATGTGTTTCCACTATGACCCATTAGCTAATCGGGTACAGCGATCTATCACAAATTTGGCCATCGAATGTGGATTAGCCACGGAGTCCCATAAAGGCAACTTGTCTATCACTCGAGCGACACGAGCCTTGTTCTTCATGTCCGAGCTCGGGCTGATCACATATCATACGGAATATGATCCGCAGATAGGTTGTAACATCCCAACCGATATTACTTTCACGCCAGCGTTGTTTTCCGCTCTAGACGTTTCCGACGTAGCTGTTGTGGCTGCACGGCGTAGCCGCGTGGAATGGGAAAATAAGCAGCGTGAAAAACAGCACCTGCCGCGCCTTGAGATGGACGAATTGATCGCAAAAGCCTGGCGGTTCGTGCGCGAACGGTTCCGCAGCTATCAGTCCGAACGTAAGAAACACGGACTACGTCGCGCTCGAGCTCGCCGCGATGCCGAGCGCACTCGTCGCGATATTGAAACAATAGTTAAGCGACAGCTGACGCGAGAGATCGCTGAAGGGCGTTTCATGGGCAACCAGGCTGCAGTCTTCACTGAGGTGAAACGACGAGTTAAAGAGCGCATGCTCATGTCTAGGGGAAACTACACCCGCCTGGTACCTGATCCCACCTGAACCACATTTTTATGATCCGGTTGACGCCGGAGGAATCGTCACGCCTGTCATACAAAGCTGCCTCAAATTTGTACAAAACGGCTTCTCCCGGTCGTGTTATCCACCGCTAGGCAGGCGTGTAAATATAGAAAAAATCATCGCCGACAATCAACTGACGCAATCAGAACAGTTATACACAGATAACTGCAAGGGAAAGTTCCACAAGGCTACAACCGATATATATATAAAGTGCGATACGAGTAAGTTCTAAGGTGCGTGGTTCCTTTTAAAGAACTAATTAATATTTCTTTTAAAGAACTTTCTTTTCTTCATATAAAGAAAAAACCTATTCATCGTCTGCCCTGTGGACAGACTCAAAAAATGTCCGCCCTTGCAGCGGGCATAGCCCGCGCCGGTTCGGCATCGAAGTACCTCCCATTGCTTCGCAACGGGCCCCATAACGAAACACGAGCAGATAGCCTACATTGCTGTCATGGCTATAAGATCAAGATACACGCCCGTAACCAGCCCTAAAGGGCTGCTAACGCGGAGATACGCTCCAGCTGCGGCCAAGCCTTGCTGGACCCACTCCGACGGCGTAATGACACTCCTGAAGCGCTGTAAGTTTGATTGGTCTGGCAGGGCGAGGGGAGGATTGAGGCTCTATAAGAGTATCGAACCGGCTTCGCCGGGCTACCGGCGACCCTAACCTCTAGTTGTTATCTGTTTAGCTCATTTGTCGCCTATCTGTTACCCTCTTAATCTGATCGATTAGTGATCAATCAAATTTAGAGCTTGCTCAAAGTCAGGGTATGTTGGCGATTGATTCAAGGGGTTTGGGATGCGGTCAGGATAAATCTTAAGTATATTAGGACTTTAGCAGCTAACTTAACCAGACAGGCATTTATGGCGACGTTGTTCATCGATCTACTTATCAAACCACGCAAAAGATTTCGAGTTAAAACAACGTCTCAGGATGAACTGACGCAGCGACTGGTGTTGTATGTGCAACGTCACTATCTGCGTGTGCCTGGCTGGGAGCTCTACAAGTATGGGCGTAGCTGGGGTTGTTTGTGCCAGGTAGTACCGCTTCCGTTCCTAGACTGGTTATCTTCGAACGAGAACTGCGCAAAAGCTAAAGAGATCGCTGAAACCTGCCGGCCGTTCTTTGAAGATGGACACCGTACTGTCGTTCCACCGATCGCTGTATACATTCCGTTAAGCTGGTTATGTATCATAATCCCTCCCCTGGAGCTCATGCTTCGAGAACATTGGCAAACTCAACTCGGAACAACTCAGACAGTGCCGGATGCTGATTACGATACTTCCCTCAAACCATCTGATTACTATCTGTTATGTGAAGGGCGGGCAATTCCAGACGTTTGGCAGCGTCATTATGAACTATGTATGAAAAGAGGTATGCCTTTCATAGTATTATGGCATTTCCCGCCTAAGCAGGCTCGGTTCAGTTCTCGATACGACATTCTTTTTTCATGGGAAACTTTAGTTAAGAGCCATAGCCATGTATTCGATAACCCCGATTGTCAAGATATCACCACGATCGTGACCAAAAGGATTATGCAACTGTTAAGGGAACGGCGTGATGAAGAAGGTTTTGAAAGAGTCTCTCTTCAGAATGTTCTTGGAGAAGGTCAAATCAACATTTTGAAGCTTAGTTTTAACGCAGCAGAAAAACTAACTCTTGATCTGATACAACTTATAGGACAGTTGATCATAGAAGTTGAAGTGATGCTACAGAACGATTTATTAGACTGATATGGAGTATGGGAAACACCTATAGTTTAAACGTTAGGTAACGATAGTTCTTGGTTCTTTGTCACAATGGTAAAGATTAGTTTTCCGTCACCTGTTTCAGCCATAGTCGCCATCAAAGGTGTTTCTTTGCTGATCTTTTCCAGTGCTGGCTTGATAAACGTTCGTTTCATTTCGGCGAAGTTGTCGCGCTGAGACTGAGGGAGTTGATATCGTTCGGCTAGCCAATCCGCGGTGGTGATCCAGATTCCAGACTTTCGATACTGGCATAGGCTTTCGTACAAGCGGATTGCCCTCACACTGTTGATACGGCCACAATCATAAAGGTTGTAGGTCGTAAATTGACTGCTTAGGTCTAGCAAATACGGCATTACCTTGTTGTTAAACTCAATGTTCCATGACCCCCTTCCTCGCTTCAAGCCTGCCTCTGCAAGCCAGGGGCGCTTACGTTCTTCATATTCACCATCCGATGGGAAAAAGGTAACAGAGCTATTGGAAAGCGCGTCAATGCCCTTCCTAACATCAGTGCTGGCAGTCGCCTGGCTAACTTTAAAGAGACGCTGATAATCTGCGACCCTTACAGTGAAAGTTCCAGGGTGATCGTCTTGTCTGTATGTCTCCATGAGGCACAACCACAGGACTCGTTTAGCCTGTAATGACAAATAGTAAGCAGCTTCTGTTAGCTCGTTAGATTGGGCTATCGCAGGTCTGTTAGTTTTAACAATCCCTTTATTTTCAGTCATATGAGTATGTATGGGTTGTTTTGATTTACCCCATAGTTACATTCGTTTAGAGCATGGTCAAGGCAAACTTTTGGTGATTCCCATACCTAAATTAACTTCAGGTATTTCCCATACAAACTTTACCTATTTCCCATACCAACTTTAGGTTTTACCCATAATAACTTTGGTTGTTTCCCATACTTGCTTTATCCGTTTCCCATATTGACAGGCCTGAGAGGCAAGTATGACAAGACTTTGGAGCGTGTCTAAAAAGCATTTAAAATCTTAAAAAAGAAAAAAAAGCTTTAAAAAACATTCCTGTGGATATGTTGATACCTGAACTATGGGAAACACCAAAAGTTTCCTTCATGCAACTGCTGTAGCTCCCACCGGTTACCCGGCGGGCCCCAAATCTATACCTCAACAACTCAGATTGTGACTCAAAAGCCAATGGTAGCTCTTTGTCTGCTAGCCTGGCATCGCAACGGCTCGTTGCGATCTAAGCGCTTGTGGTGCGTCCAGCTTCGAAAAAAGACTTGTCTTAGCATGATGGGGGGGAGGATCTTAAACGATCCTCTATCGTACAAATTTAGATTCAAATTATTTTGGCAATCGGAATGTCGCTTAATCGTGTGGTATAGGAGGGAGAGAGCAATTCGCGGCGCATCTTCCAGGTTTTACATATCCCTTGTCCGGCAAACCAGACTTTCCCCAACCCGGATTGGTTTATGCCATCGATGACCTGCATCAGTTATTCACTACCGGCGCGCGGCGGCCGCTCGTCGAATAAATCGATCTGGCCAGGTTTGTCGCAGAAGTCGTTAAGCATAATGTCCGCTTTCTGATACCGAAACCCGTCACGCCAGATCGCATCGAGGGCTTTTACTGCTGCTGCAACAATGTCGCGGGTGTCTTGTGTGGCCAGCATGAGCTGCACGCTGTGGCTGTTGGCGTAATAAGGCTCATGAGGCGCAAAGGGGCTGGTTCGCGCAAACACCGAAACGTGCCGGCAGTATTGCCGCTCTCGGCGCAATTTCTCGGAAGCGCGCTCTGCGTATTGGCACACCGCCTGGCGCATGTCCTGCAGCTGCGTGACGCGCTGGCCAAATGACCGGCTGACGATGATCTGCTGCTTTGCCGGCAGCGCATCGATCGATATACACGGCACACCGTTCAGTTCACGCACGGTGCGCTCGAGCACAACCCCGAACGTCCTGCGTATCAACGCCTGATTGCTGTCGGCAAGCTGCAGTGCAGTCGTGATCCCCATCGCAGCCAGCTTTTTGGTCAACTGGCGCCCACATCCCCAAATTTCGCTGACCGGCAGTAACGCCATCAACCGTCGTTGTCTATCCCGGTTTGTCAGATCAACGACGCCGCCGGTCGCCGGCCAGGTTTTAGCGGCGTGATTGGCGAGTTTGGCCAGGGTCATTGTCTGAGCAATGCCGATCCCGCAGGTGAGCCCGGTTTGCTGAAGCACCGTATCACGGACTCGGCGCCCGTAGTCTTCGAATGACTCTGTGGCATCGATGCCGGCAACGTGAAGAAATGCCTCGTCGATGCTATAGATCGTCATCGCCGGCGCGAGGGATTCTAAAATCGTCATGCAGCGTGCCGACATGTCGCCGTACAAGGCATAGTTGCTTGAGAAGACAGCTACGTTCTGATTTTTAATGATTTCTCTGGCCTGAAAAAACGGCATGCCACGTTTCAGGCCGAGCTTTTTTCCCTCGCGGTTGATTGCCACCAGGGCGCCGTCGTTGTTCGAAAGAACAGCCACTGGACGCCCTTTAAGATCCGGACGGAAAATCTGTTCGCAGGCGCAGTACATCGAATTGACGTCAGCCAAGAGAAACATGGTCACCTCACGAACGAGTGCAGGGCATGGATCACTACCCCGAAAATTTCCAGCGTTTCGGGATAAATAGGACTGTAGGCGGGACTCATCGGCGCCAGGCAAACCCTGGGCGTCAGCAGCAGCCGCTTGACGGTAAACTCACCGTCGACCGCGGCGATCACGATGCTGCCATGCATGGGTTTTTCAGCCCGATCAACGATCAGCAAATCTCCTGACAGTATGCCGCCATCGCTCATTGACTCACCCGTTGCGCGGATGAAATACGTGGCGGCCGGGTGTCTAATAAAATCATTTAAATCAATGGATTGTTCTATGTAATCGTCGGCAGGGCTGGGGAAACCTGCCGGGCATGGTGTCCCGTATAGCGGGAGTTTGATGGGTTGGCCTGGCGAAAAAAAGTACAATTCTCTGGCGTTCATAATAGGCATAATTTATCTGTATATATATACAGTAAATCATAAACGAAACGTGCGCACACGCAAGCCTGAAACCGGGTCTCGTAGCGCTATCCGACGTAATATAATAATTTTCTGAGTGATTTTTTCTGCAGCTTTTGACGTTCTTCATGTGTGTTTGCACACATGATATCCACCAAAACTGTGGATAACGCGCAGTTCAGACCGTTGGTGCCTCGATGGACAGGATGAGTGAGGGATTGTCATTGCGAACGGCGCCCACCGCCGGCGAGACCGGTTGCCAGGTGAAATCCTCCGCTTGCAGGCTGTACACGTCAGCCTGCATATGGCCAGAGGGCGGAACCAGGCTGGTATCGAGCCAGTCGCGCGCGGCGGCCGGTGGCAGCGTCAGAGGGCGCCTGTCATGAATATCCGCCAGGCCAGCATGACTGGCGGCCGTGATAATGACAAAGCTGCCGCTGCCGTCGCTGTCTGCTGCGTACAGCGCTGCAAAGAACAGCGGCTGGCGATCGGCGCCACAGATAAAATAGGGCTGCTTCAGCCGCGGATTGTCCGGTGACTTTTTCCATTCGTACCAGCCCGATGCCGGCACCAGCGCGCGGCCATGCTTCCAGAGCGGGGAGAACATCCGGCTGTGCTCCGCGGTTTCAACGCGGGCATTGATGAGCGGCGGTTTTCCCTGTTCGCGCCACCATGCCGGCGCATAGCCCCAGTTAATCGGCGTCAGCTGCAACTGGCCATCGTGGTGATGAAACACCGGCACTGGCGTGCCAGGGGCGACGTTATAACGTGCATGCCAGTTACCGGCGGTGCTAACCGGTGTATCAGGCTCCAGGGCGGCGAGAAATTCGTCGCGGCTATGGAATTGTGCAAAGCGGCCACACATAGGATAATCCAGAGTACAGACATGTTATTTAGTATAGCTTAGGAAAACGCCGGATACTTTTCATAATATATTAAATGACTGGTATCGGAATATAAGATGCCTTGAATTTAGGAGTGTTAATATGTCAGGCCGATTTGTATTTAATTCATTTTATAAAGATGACTATCCTGATTGGGTATGCCCAAATTGTCATAAGGCAACACTAAAAATTATTCCCAACAGCGTTGTAAAAGGCACAACTCCAGCAGCCCATAAATATCACAAGCATGAAGGGCATCGATATGATAATGATGAGTTTATTTTTAGCTTAATGTTAAAATGTAGTCAGAGTAACTGCGATCAGCCAGTTGTTGTCATGGGGGTTGGGGGGTATGAACAACAATATATTAATAGAACGAGTGGGGAATGGGATTGGTTTGAATTTTACAAACCCAAGGGTTTTTATCCTCCTATCCCTGTGTTTACTCCCTGTGAGCAGTATCCTGAACAAATAAAAGTGCAGCTTCAGGAAATTTCAGCCCATCTTCCAGGACATCCGCAAGCTGCAATTAATGCACTTCGGACTACGCTTGAAATTATCATGGACTATTTTGAAATACCTAGAGATGATAAAGGAAGATATGTATCTCTAGATAAAAGAATTAAAGATACTCCTGAGAAGTACAGTTCATTAAGAGAAGGATTTGAAGCGTTGAAATGGCTGGGGAATACAGGGAGTCATAATCTAAAACCCGTTGATGAAAAAGATATCGATGGTGCGTGTCATATGCTTGATGATTTCTTGCAACGTATATTCAGAGGTGAAATTTCTCACGCAGAGACGATTGAGCGTCTAAATAGAAACCATAATCCAAAGGTGAGGTGATCTAATCTTTACGATGTTGCTTGCGAAAACTAATAACATAAGATCTTACAGGCACAAGCATGAACACCGAGTGACGCGACAGTCAAGATGCTCTTTGTGGATATCGTAAATGAATCCATGATCGTGTACGTTACACCTAATCTACAGAAGCTGCAGGAATTGAGTTATGAGGGGATAAATGTATGATTGTTTCAGTGGTTATGAGTTTTTTTTTGGCCCTTAACTAAGGGCCGTTTTCGACATTTAATTTATCTCATTTTAAATAAAATACAACAGGAATTATTATCCAATACCATTGGGACTGATTGTTTTCCACCTTTGGTTTGTTGAAATAATTTATCAAGCACACCTGGTTCAGTGGTATCAGGCGTTTGATAATCGAGGTTGGTATAAATTTTCAGCTCTTCAATGGAGCAAATTCTTCTTGCATTGGCGAACATTCCCCATGCATTAAGTGCTTGGCACGTTATAGGGCTAATTGCTGTTATCAATTTCTCTATTAGGTTTATTTTTTCCCTTATAGAGTCAATGGCTGTTTTAGCATCTACTGATTTGGATTTTATCCATATGCAATCATGGTGAAATAGCCTGTTTCTGTAGTCTCTTATTTCTTTTAGTAAGTTAATTAACTTCCGTCTTGCTTCAATGGGTTTATTATCTATTTCACTCAACCTGCGAAATGCTTTTGGCAAGGAAATAGGCCAAAGATAATCAGATTTTTCTGCATTATTTTCTGTATGTAATGCATCTAAAAGAACCGACTCCCAAGTGGAAAAGTTAGTTGTAGCAATAATATCATCGTGGCTGAACACTGGTGGCGGTGTCGTTAGCAATGAATGATGAGCTAGACCTTGTCGTGCTGTCTCTTTGTCTCGCCAACTTTTTTTCAAACTTTTCTCTGCTTCTGTTATACAATCTCGGAACTTCTTGTGGTTGTCTTTTGTTGTGTCAAACTTTATTACATCCCACCATTTATCACCGAACCTGCTTCGAGCTGCTTTATCGATAGAGTTTCTGAGAATAAGTTCAAGTTGTTGTACTAATGGATATAACGATGCGGCTGCATTTTGGACCCATAAACTGAAACCATACATTTCGATATTGTTATTTTGTATGTTAAAAGTTCCAGGAACTGATGATAGCCTGGCTGTAGAAAGCAGGGATAGAACGGGGGTGTAATCAGCAATGCGCTTTGGCATCATGCCTCCTGGCTGCTTCTCCGGGTATGGAGGGACGGTTAGTTGACTGAGCCGACATTATAGGTTATTCTTCCCCCATAACGTTAGCCGGTGTCGAATCATCCCCCATGTTTCATGGGTTCTAGTGCAGACACGATAGGCAAAAGAATTGAAGGACCCCGGCTTGGCTGGGGTTTTTCGCATCTGAAGCCTTGAACGTTACCAGTCTACCAGTGTACTCCTACTGGATTGACCATCCGTGAATTCCCGCCGATAATGCTTGATGGTTAGGAGATTGAATCGACCATTTTTGAGATCCCAAACCATAGATCGTAGCGTGTCATACTCCCAGAGGGCGGGGAGTGCCGAGCGATTACGCGTAAAAATGCCAACTTTGTTGAGTTTTTAAACAAAAACCCATTTTTCAGGCGCACTTATCCAGAGCCGGGGTCTGAAGCCATCGTTTTTTGGCCATCCGGTGCAGCCTGTCAGAGAGCATTTTTGTGGCGTGCTCGCCCGCCATGGCGCCGGCAAAACGCAGTCGGCCCTTGCACAGGATGCACTGATACGGATCGGTTCCCAGGAAGCCTTTCATCAGCACTGCGAAACCGGGACGTTTCGGTTTTTCCCGTACCGTCATCTCCAGCGCGTCGTAAACCTTCGGCAGCAGCGTGCCCCGTTTACAGTTGGCCAAAAAACCATAATATCGCACCATTTTAAAATGCCGTGCCGGAATATGGCTGACGAACCGCTGCAGCATCTCCTCCTGACTGATTTTCTGGCGTTTGTGTTGCTGTGTGCGGTGGTCGTAATACTGATGCACCACGGCACCGCCGCGATAGTGGCGCAGCTGAGAAGCGGCCACCGGTGGGCGTTTCAGATAACGGCCCAGGTATTTCACGCTGCGCCAGGCACCGCGAGTCTTTTTGGCGAAGTGCACTTTCCAGGCGCGGCGATATTGGGCATGCAGGTAACGGTGCCACCGATCTTCATTACGGATATGACCGAGGCCCGGCAGGCCACCGGGGTTTATTTGCGCGTAGTTGTCGCGCAGCAGGTAAACCACGGCGTTGCGCCAGATTTGCTCGACCTCTTTCTTTTTGAAGAACAGCGGCCGCCAGGTGCTGTGTTTTATGTCGAGGCCGCCGCGGGTGACGGAGACGTGGATATGTGGGTGCTGATTGAGCTGTCGGCCGTAGGTATGGAGCGCACAGAAGATACCGACTTCGATACCCTGCCGGCGGGCCCAGCGGAGCATGGCGCGGGTGGCGCAGCGGAACAGGTCATTGAGCAGGGGCCAGTTGTTGTTGAAGAACGGCCACAACAGGTGGGGCATGGTAAACGTGATGTGTTGCCAGTCGCAGTCGGGCAGGATGTGCTGTTGTTCGGCGATCCACTGCTCGGTGGCCTTGAGGCCACAGCTGCTGCAAGCTTTGGACTTGCAAGTCTGGCAGAAGAAACGGGTATGGGTGCAATCCGGTGAGGCACAGCAGTAGCGGCGAACGCCCATGGCGCAGGTGCCGCAGGCGAGCATGCGTTCGACGGCGAGTTTGGTCCAGTCGCTGAGGGTGTCGCCGTGTTTGTCGAGATAGCGGCTCCAGCCATCATCGTGCTGGAACAACAGCTTTGCGGGTCGCGGAATATACATGGGGCAGAGTCTACAGTGCGGCAGATGGCAGTAAAAGGGCGTCGGCGCTAGCCGGCTCACGCCACAGGCGTGCTCATTTTATGCGGGTGTCAACGCGGCGGGGACATGGGCCACCTCACGGCCGGTCGTGCTGTCAGACGACGCCTGCGTTGAGGTGAGGCTGGATCTTAAAGACGGTTGAGGCAGCTGTGCTGCCGTGCTCGTCCCGCAGGGGCGCTACGTTCATCAGCTGCAAGGAGATGTTCTGGGCTCTGTTCTGTGGGTGTTGGCAGTGATTTCTGGCGGTATGTGGTTAATCGCACAAGCCCTGGGGGCGATACACAAAACGTTGCTCAAATTTGACTAAGCAATATACGCGAGCGTATAATCGTAGTCGTAATCAGTTGACGCATGGAAAAACACCGACGCCATGCAGACCTACGATGACAATGTTTATTGTGGGACCGATGGGGAGAACGCTGGGCATTATGATTTATTCTCATTCAATTGAGGAAAATCGCTCAGGGTGGCGTACCCCCGACTGATTACACGCTTTACCCTCTATCTTTCATGATAGTGCGTATTTTGACCTCGTACGCGTGATAAGCGGTGATCGGGGCCAAGTCTTTTATAGACACCTCCACAATCAATGCCCCTCGGTATTTTTCTTTTTTTTGCCCAACTCTCAAGACATCAACAGAATTCAGCATGATAACTTGCTGATTATAATCGCGTTTTAGTAAAACAGTGCTTCGTGAATTAAGCGCCGCGCGGCAAAGTCGGCGGCCAGCTAAAGTAGAAAGGTCAAAAAATAACCTTAACGTACAATAATTTTCGATATCCAAACTGCCTCCTAAAAGACGTCATCGAAAAAAAGCTTTAAAACCAGCGATAAAGCGAGAACTAGTCAGCTATCTGACTGCGCAATTTTCCATGAGTTTACGCCAGGCCTGCAGGACGTTATCGCTGAGCAGGACTGTGTATTTTTATCAGCCCGATATCCGGCGTGATGAACAGGTGATCCATGCGCTGACTGAACTGGCAGAACGCTATCCGCGCTACGGTTTTAAGAAGCTGTTCCAGCGGCTACACAGGCAGGGCAATACCTGGAACCATAAACGCGTTCACCGGATTTATTGCCTGCTGCAACTGAATTTTCGTCGTAAGGGAAAACAGCGGTTGCCAGTGCTTAATCCAGCACCACTGGCGATAGAAATCGACCTGAATATCCCTGCTCAACGTGTCGTCAGGGTACTCGACAGGATAGTGGCTAATCGCGGATATCCACTGAAGATGTGGATGGATAACGGGCCAGAGCTAGTGTCGCTGGCGCAGGCACAATGGGCGGAAAAACACGGGGTGATGCTGGACTTTATCAAACCGGGCAAGCCGACGCAGAATGCTTTTATCGAACGGTTTAACCGGACGTACCGGACAGAAATACTGGATTTTTACCTGTTCAGAACCCTGAATGAAGCACGGGAAATTATAGAGCGCTGGCTGGCTGAATATAACAGTGAGCGACCTCATGAATTCCTGAATAACCTGACGCCGGAAGAATACAGACTGATGGCCGAAAACACTGAAATCTCAAAAAGTGCGTGGAACTAAAACGGGTGTGCTTACAAGAAAGCTTCTTCCACTCTCTGAAGGTGGAATGTATCCAAGGGGGAGTACTTTGCCTGCCGGGAAATAATGTGAACGACGGTGTTTAATTATATGGAGAGCGTTTACAATCGCTGGCGTCGTCACAGTGACAGTGACAGTGGCGGACACGGCTCAGAGCAATCCGAAAACCAGGCTCTTTCTTAGCCGTGTGTCCATTGTTCGAGGGTAAGAACATATTGTTAGAGATGCCGAAAAGCACCCGCATCGCAAACAAGGTGCTTTTCGGTAAGGACTAGCTTCGATTTACTCAATAAAGCCTAGGGAATATAAAGTTATCACATCAGATAAAATTAGGTGTTATATCTATGGTTTTTCCTCTATCAGGAAGGCAAATAAATGTAGCCGACACAATAGGGGCGTACCTTTCAACATCAGAAAACCAACCACCATTAATTTGAGGTCTAAAAGTGAGAATTTTTTCGCCACTTGTGACCGAAGACATATCAACTACACCTTGAATAACGAACACTTTGCCTGGATGGACTTCCGAAGGAATATTGCCCAGTTTGAAAGTTGGACTTTCAAACTCATCATCCCCGTTTGAGGTGCTCCTAGTCCAAACTTGTGGGGTTCTAAGATTAAGTACGTAGCTTGAATTATTTAGAAAGGTCAGTATCACTTGCAAAGAACCAGAGAAATCAAATGCATTGGTGCTATAAGCTGTATATGCACCCCATGGGTAAGAGTAAGATAGTTCAGATGGGCAGCTCATTTATAATCTCCGTTGTGATGAATGTGACGTTTAGGTTAAGTACTCCTGCCATTTCGTAAAAATAAGAATGCGATGATTAATGTTATTACTTGGTTTTTCTGTGTCAAAAAATATTAACCATATAATACCAATGGCGTTACTCCCCATGTCTGATACTTTTTTAATTTATTTTAAACTATAATGCATGATATGCGTTTTGCCTTATAACTTGGATTGAAAACAGTAAATGCGATATCATTTACTTAATAAAAAATGATTGCGATACTTTTTTTTAAAGAAAGTGGTTTCTGCACGATTATCACTGCACATTCTGGAACAACGTGAACACAGATTCCCCCCCCTGTGTCAGCTAGTTGTATGCCTCAATTTTTAAGGAGCATGACTATGCTGGCACATGCTGTACCGATTGATGTGAAAGAAAAGGGAGTGATGTGGCTTTTACCTCCCTATAGCCGGTCTGTCAGACACATTGCACAAAAGCTGGCACCCAGTTCTTCCGTTGTTGCAAAATGGAGACTTGAACTGGTGACCCAGGAGTTATTACCTAAAAATGAAAGGATATCTTCTGTGGATGGCGATAAATGGCCCGCTGAGCATCGTTTTTCGGTTGTTCTTGAAACAGCTTCGTTGTCTGAGATGGAACTTGCCGATTATTGTCGCCGTCAGGGTCTTTTTGTTGAACAAGTTAAAGAGTGGCGGGTTATTTCGATTAAAACTCATGAAATGAAGCTGACGAAAAATAGTCGTGCAGATAAAGAGTTACGTGATATCAGAAGCCGGTTGCGTTAACAGGAGAAGGATCTGACACGCAAAGATAAAGCTTTGGCAGAAGCGGCTGCACTCCTGATGCTGCGGGAAAAGTTCAATGCCCTCTGGGACAACAGCAAGGAAGGCTGAAACCTCTTCCTGAGCGGCAGAAAATTATTTCTCTCGTCCGTGAGACCGTCACTCACGGAACCCGTAAAATCCGGGCCTGTCAGTGTATGGGGATTTCGCTCCGATCGCTTCAACTCTGGATTGATGGTGAAGTGATCAGTGCAGACAGAAGACCCGGAGAGAAAGATCGGGTAACCTAAGCATAGAGTATGAGCCGTCGCGGCAACTGCTGAGATATTGAGGTTGCAGAATCGCTCCTCAGTTCACTCAAAAAAGATCGCATCTTAAAGAGGATATATAAAACTAGGGACATAAGCCGGGTGTATATCTTCAATTACATTGAAGTGTTTTTTACAACCATATCCGACGTCACAGTCATATCGGTGGCTTCATCCCAGAGGACTTCGAAAAGGCCTCACCGTGAGGACAGAAACTGTCTACTGGAATATGGTCACTCCAAACCGTTTGTTCGGTAGACACTGCAACACCCTCAGCGCCTGGACCAACTCTCTGGCGAGCTTATGCTCTGCTGTGGGACAAACTCCTTCGAAGTTCGCCGCTACTGTTGATCCTCACCGAACTGCACCCACTCCCAATTTCTCTGCCTGAGTTGCAAATCGAAAGCCTGCGAATAGTGGATTAAAGAACTGTCAGGCAGATGGCTGAGTTAACCCGATAAGATAACCATCTAATAATCATATGTTGAAATTGGTTAAAAAAAATGATATATCTTGTTCTGTTCAGGAAGTTTGCAGTATGTTTATTCATTTAAAGAATAAATAGCAATACAGCAAATTCTGATTAATGAAGCCACACTTACTCCACATGATTAAACGTATACAAGGATTACCAATGACCAACGATACCCTACAGCCCTTTGATTTAGATGGATATACTGATGTTAGCGAGCGATATATAGTGGGAAGACCATTAGCAAACGGAGTCAAGGAGAACCATCTTTCAACTGAAACAACAAGAGTGATTATTAAGGTTTCTGAACACTTTTTTAATGATGGTGAGGATCGTATCGTTATATATCAAGGTAATCATGTGTACGGGAGAGGGATTGCTCATGGGCAACATGAAATCGAAATCCTCATATCCCCTCCTTTTCCCGCAGGACCTGCAAACCCCTACCCCTATACCTTCTATTCCAGCCCGTCAAGTGAGCAGAGATTTACCCCTTTATTTTTTGTAAATGAGATTCGTTAATAATATGTGATTTTAACACATAGCACTGTATCACAGTAACACTCATTGGAGTTTGATGAGTGTTACAACGTTTATTAATGGCACTGTGTGGACTGACCCCATAGCTGTAGACATATCCGGGGTCAGTTTGGATATCGAAAATTATTGTACGTTAAGGCTGTTTTTTGACCTTTCTACTTTAGCAGGCCTCAGTCGACGAAACTTACCGGAGGCCGGTATCCGGTTGCTTTTCCATATATAATCGCCTGTCAGATTGATATGCTCCCAGCCTAACGGCGACAAATGTGACAGCAGTTGCTCGTTGATCTTCAGCCCTTTACGCTTCAGGGCATCGACCGCCCTTTCCATATAGACGGTATTCCACAGCGAGATAGCTGCCGTCAGCAGTGTCAGTCCGCTGGCGCGATAGCTCTGATTTTCCGGTTTACGATCCCTGATTTCACCCAGACGGTGCAGGAATACCACGCGCGCCAGCGCGTTACGGGCTTCTCCTTTATTCAGTCCCGCCTGGACCCGCCGACGAAGTGCCGGATCGCGGAACCAGTCGAGCATAAACAGCGTCCGCTCAATGCGGCCAATTTCTCTCAGCGCCTTTGCCAGGCCATTTTGTTTGGGATAGCTGGCCAGTTTTTTTAGCATCAGGGATGCCGTCACGGTTCCCTGCTTTATCGAGGTTGCCAGACGCAGCACTTCACGCCAGTGAAGCTCGATCTCTTTCAGATTCAGGCTGGTCGTTGATATCAGTGACTGAAGCGCCGGGTACTGGTCCGCTTTCCCTTTGATAAACAGCTTCTTGTCGTGGAGATCCCTGATTCGCGGACAGAACGCAAATCCAAGCAGATGCATCAGGGCAAAGACATGATCGGTGAAACCAGCGGTATCGGTGTAATGCTCCCTGATTTCCAGGTCGCTTTCGTGATACAGCAAGCCATCGAGGACATGGGTTGAATCCCTGACCCGACTGATTATGCAGGTGTAAAACGGGCTGTATTGATCCGAAATATGGGTATAAAACTGACGCCCGGGCTCCTGCCCATATTTAGGGTTAACCTGCCCTGCGTAGCGGCCTGAGCTGCCTGTTCTGAAATTCTGTCCATCTGATGATGACGTTGTCCCGTCTCCCCAGAATGCCGCCAGTGGTCTTTTCCCCTGTGCATTTACCAGCTCAGCAAGAGCGGCTGAATAGGTTTCGTCGCGGATGTACCATGCCTGAATATCTTCGAGTGATGATTTGGTGCTACCTGGACAGGCTTCCGCCATTTTGGTCAGACCAAGATTGATGCCATCCGCAAGAATGGTGGTGAGGAGCAGGCGGGTATCGGGACGGGTAATGTCATTTTTTATATGCGAAAAATGACGGGTAAACGCCGTCCAGCTGTTTACCTCGTCGAGAATTTCCGTGATTTTAGGTCGCGGTAGCATGCTGTAAACCAGCTCTGCCAGCGGAGAGACTTTTACGCCCTTGTCGGATATTTCCACATCGGGCAGTTCACCAAGGGCAGCCATAGCATTGACCTCTTCAAGTCTGGACTGAAGCAGAGTCATGCGGCTGGTAATGTACTCATGATAATCAGCAGATACGGGCAGTGGCAGCGCCGGTGTGAGGTTGTCAAAGTCTTTTTCGGGAATGAGGTAATCATCAAAATTTTTGTAGCGGCGTGAGCCTTTAACCCAGATATCCCCGGAGCGCAGCGCCCCCTTAAGCTCGCTGAGCGCACAAAATTCATAATACTGTCGGTCAATACCCGCAGGTGTAATCACCACCTTGCGCCAGCTTTCAGGGACAAACTCAAGCGGCGCTGTCGCCGGAACTTTACGTGACTGCTTCCGGTACATATCCTTGATCACAACCAGCGAATCAGCCAGAGGTTGTGCTGCCGGGGTGGCGACTAACTGTAAAGCAGACAACATGCGCGGGGCATATTTCCGTAATGTGCTGTATTTCTCAGTAATAATATGCCGCGGGTCAAAATTATTTTTTCTGGCGAGATGGCGTGTTTCCTCCAGACTGGCGACAAATTCGGGCCACGGGAGTATGTTTTCTATTGCGAGCCATGGATCGCCACCGGAATCGCGGGCATCAGACAGCGCCTGACCGACATCGATGTACTGCCTCAAGACCCTTCGCAGGCTGACCCAATCACCCTCGCCGTGATAACCGCCATCAATAACATGCTTATCGACCTGATGGCCGCGATGTCGCATAAGGACTGGCTGAGTCGCCGCCAGCGGCAAAAACAGGGAATTAAACGGGCACATACGCTGGGTAAGTACCGAGGTAAGCAGGCCGATCGTGAACGGCATCAGAAAGTCCTGTACTACCGACAGGTAAAGAAACTGAGTATCAGGGAAACTGCGGACGCAACGGGCTACAGTATTTCTCAGGTTTGCCGCATCCAGGCTCTGTATAAGGATACTGAGTCTGCTTAAAAAACAGGCTTAACGTACGATAATTTCCGTTATCCACGCTTACCCCTTTGAAATATAATATTTTTACATAGGGCAGCTGGCTTTCTCTCCCTACATTTGCAACAGTGCCTACTAACGACTATCTTTATGAGAAGATGAAAATACTATTATCTTCGCTCACCATTTTACCATATTTCTCATAGAGTAATAAATATTAATCAATCATGAATAATACTTATTGATTAGGATAAATTCGTGTAGAACTATTTTTATTCATTCTTGAGTAGTGAGGTTGTATGAGTGTTGAACTGAACCGCCCATCAAATTTTATTGGCAAGCAACAGCAGACATCTCATGATTTTGATGAGAAAACTTTTGATGCTCATGCCGACCTTTATGAAAAAATGTTCGCTGCACCCTATAGAAAATACTTGGAAATTCCGACGATTGGTGCTTTGCTGGGCGATCTTACGGGGCTGAACGTGCTAGATTTTGGCTGTGGACCAGGCTTTATCTCTCGTTGGTTACAGGGCAGAGGTGCTAGGAGGATCGTGGGGTACGATGTTTCAGAGGGAATGTTGAGCTATGCTAAACGCTTAGAACAAAAACACCCTCAGGGAATATCCTATGTCGCAACATTAGATAATAACCTTAAGGAACAATTTGATGTCGTCTTAGCTATCTATGTAATGCCTTATGCGCCGAATAAAGAAAAATTACTGGAAATGAGTGAAACGATGGCTTGGCTTTTAAAACCCGGTGGACGTCTTATTACTTTACCAATACACCCTAAATTCAACCCAGATCCAGAATATTACCGCCCCTACGGTTTTCGCCTGATAGAAAAAGAGAAGCGAACAGATGGCAGCTTGGTTAATCTGCATATTTGTCAACCTCCCTATGACGTCAATATTGAAGCGCATTATTGGTCCGAAGAAACACTAACATCGACACTGCGTAAAGCCGGATTTCATTCTATTCTCTGGCAACAATTACAGCCTCCTCAACCAGAGCAAGAGCACGGTGTTTCGCTTGATGGTTATCTGCATGCCCCACATGCGGCGATCGTTGAAGGGATCAAAAATGAAAATGACTACACATCATTGCCCCAACAGAGTAGAGGCTAATTATGTCGAAGACAGAAAGAAGTCTCTCTTTGCTACAGAATTCGCGTTTTTTCACGCTTGCCAGCCGTTCGCTAGCCGGGGAGGTCTGGGCCTCTACGGTTAATTATGTCCCGGCCTTTTCGCCTGTCCGGATTCTTTGGTGTTCGATGCGTACTGCCAGGCATTCCGAAAATATTCGCCAACATGCACTAGTGAGCGGCTCGGTATTTCGTACTAACTTGCAGGGGGTATCTCCGATTGGGCTAGATGGAGCTCAATTTACCGGCCTTTGCCGTGAAATCCCAGAACACGAAAGTTCCGAAGCACACCATTATTTCTCCCTCAA
The DNA here is from genome assembly GCF_037948395.1 of Serratia nevei. Lineage (NCBI taxonomy): Bacteria > Pseudomonadati > Pseudomonadota > Gammaproteobacteria > Enterobacterales > Yersiniaceae > Serratia > Serratia nevei. Next base: position 18,387 of record NZ_CP149941.1, read on the forward strand.
TAACTTTCCTGATGAAGCCTTACGCGCAGAGTGGATGCCACCTTTGGATGAATTTATCGGGAAAGGTGCGCGCCGATTTTATGAATTGACGATTTCCGAGTGGTGGCTGTTAGATATAGATCGGTGGTTGGAGACCCGGCAAGACCGGAGAATAGCGGTTGATCTAAAAACACTAATAAACCCGTAAAGCTCTAGCTAAAAACCTAGTATTAAAATCAACCAAGATAAAGCCTAGTAGCCACCGTAATGTGCAATAGGTTGCTTTTTTTATGGCGGGTAGAAAACGATTAGGAGTCGCTATTAATGAATAAGCCATTGACTTATACAGAACTTCAAGATATTAAAGGTGCTGATAATCTGGAGTTAATGGAGCTCTTTCTACAGAAAGTTGCGTGTTATCCCAATCAACCGGCAGTCATAACAACGGAACGAACTCTCAGTTATATTGAACTTGCGCAACAGGCGCAGTCACTCGCCACCCATTTACTGCAACTGGGGGTGAAAAATGAAATGCCCGTGGCCATTTTGTTGAAATCAGGCATTGAACAGGTCGTCTGCCAGGTTGCTATTCTATTGGCTGGAGGGAGTTGCGTGCCTCTCAATGTGGCTTCACCTGACGATCGACTTAATTTCATGCTCCAAGAGGTAAAGGCCACATTTACCCTGACCGAATCAGCCTTGGTTGGTCGTGCATTATCAACCCGTTATGTCCTGCTAGACACCTATCCGCGTCACAATGTTATTTCGACTTATTTCCCAGGGAGAAAGGTAGGTTTGAACCACCGGGCTTATATCATGTTTACTTCCGGTACCACAGGTAAGCCCAAAGCTGTTGAGGTTGAGTATCGAGGCATACTACGTTTGGTAGTCAATGCGGATTATCTTCCTATTTCGACTCAGGATCGCCTTGGCAGTATTTCTGCTCCGGATTTTGATGCCATTCTTCTTGAGGTTTGGGGGGCACTGCTTAATGGTGCCGCTACTGTGATTATCGATAGAGAAGTGCTCCTCGACCCAGAAAAGTTAAAGTCCAGCTTTATCGATTATGCCGTCAGCTCCATTTTAGTTACGCCATCATTATTCAATTTCATTATTACCATCTGCCCTGATGCCTTTCGTACCCTGAGTTATCTGATGATTGGCGGGGAGGCATTTAATATTCATGCTCTGAGATCGCTGCCTCTGAAGGCGTGGCCTAAAAATATCTATAACGTTTATGGCCCGACGGAAAACACCACCTACACGTTGTATTACCCAATAGGGTTGGATGACCTAACGGCGGAAAGCATGCCTCTAGGAACACCAATTAATAAAACGGAGGTTTTCATCCTTGATGATCAATTGCAGTTGGCCGATGTCGGTATCTTGGGCGAAATATATGTGGGTGGTGATGGAGTGGCTCGTGGATACCTTAATCGTCCAGACTTGACAGCAGAGAAATTTATCACCACTGAAATTAGCGGCGAGAGTGAGCCCAAGCGCTTATACAAAACAGGTGATTTGGGTTGGAAACGGACCGATGGTGCCTTTATGTATTCGGGGCGGCTGGATAACCAGATCAAATTACAGGGCTATCGTATAGAAGCGGAGGAAGTGGAAACTCAATTGCTAAATACCGGATTACTGTTGGAGGCTATTGTCTGTCCGATTAAAAAAGAAGGTGATGAAGGTTACCTGCTTGCTTTTGTTGTTCCACAAGACCCGTCTACTTTCAACAGCAAACAGCTGCTCAGTGAACTTCAACAATGCTTACCACCCTATATGTTACCGCGCATCCATATGGTTGGTGCCATCCCATTGAATCCTAATGGTAAGGCCGATCGCCCTAAACTCCTTGAATTGTATAAACAACAACGTTCTTCTGGCGCGGTTTGAAATTCCCACTTAATTCCAATAGGACCGAAAATATGAATCAGCAACATGAACTCCCCGGGGTGGGCCTAACCGGTCTTTTTTTACATCAGGTGAAACAGCACTCTGCGCGACCAGCAATCATCACCCCTAAATACACGCTGAGCTATAGCCAATTGGCGAAGCAGGCACAGAGGCTAGCCATAGAGTTATGCCAGAATGGAGTTCAACCCGAGGAACCCGTTGCTATTTTAATAAGTGCGGGGGCGGAGTATATCATTTGCCAGTTGGCCGTTTTGCTAGCAGGCGGAACCTGTGTCCCACTTCATCCTTCGCTGCCGGATGAGCGGCTCAATCTCATGCTGCAAGAAGTGCAGGCGAAATTAACCATCACGGATATCAATTCGGGTGCACGGCCATTGTCGACCCATTTTATTCTTTTTGATAATTCCCTCTCAACCTACAATCGGCATGTTGAATTGCCGATGAGAGACAAAGGCCTGAATCACCGCAGCCATATTCTTTTCACCTCCGGAACCACTGGGCAACCTAAAGGCGTAGAAATTGAGGCCCGTGGTATTGTTCGCATGCTGGTAAATTCCAGCGCTATTCACATTACAACTAGCGATCGGGTTGCCTGTCACGCGAACCCGGCATTCGATGGTTCCTTCCTGGAAGTGTGGGGGGCACTACTCAATGGAGCCGCCTTGGTTATTATCACCAAAGAGACGCTGCTTGATGCGAAACGATTGGAGGGTACATTACAACAGTATGCTGTCAGTTATCTGTTTATGACTACATCACTGTTTAACTTTATCGCTCCGCAGTGCCCCTCCGCCTTCCGCTCACTGAATTATCTGCTAGTCGGGGGGGAAGCCTTTAACCTTCAGGCGTTGAAGTCACTGTTGCCAACGGCATGGCCAAAAAATCTGCTTAACTGCTATGGTCCAACGGAAGGGACAACGGTCACACTTTACCACCGCATCGTGGCCGACGATTTGCAAAAGGAGGAGGTGCCAATTGGTCGGCCACTCGACAATACGGAGGTCTATATTCTGGATGAGCAGTTGAACCCTGTAACGCCAGGTGAGCAGGGAGAGATCTATATCGGAGGTGAAGGGTTAGCACGGGGATATATCAATCACCCTGAGTTAACGCAGGAAAAATTCCCAACCATAAAGATTGCCGGAGAAAGCACACCTAAGCGTCTGTATCGCAGTGGTGATATGGGCTGGCAGAGGCCTGATGGTGCCATCATGTACGCCGGGCGTATCGATAACCAAATTAAATTGCAGGGATACCGTATTGAGATCGAAGAGCTCGAAACCCAACTGCTAAAGAGTGAGCAACTGCTGGCTGCCGTGGTTTGCGTGATGAGGAAGGGGACGGATGAAGCCTATTTAACCGCCTTTGTCGTACCCAAACACCCTGGTAACTTCGACATCAACAGCCTGCTCAATAGCCTTAAGCAGCAACTGCCGCCCTACATGCTCCCACGCTTGCAGATTATGGCTGCTATCCCTATGAATGAAAACGGTAAAGCCAATCGTTCTTTGTTGCAGGCTCAAATTGATAAACTGCGGATTACGACCGAATGCCCGTCAGAGTTCCCCCAAAACGCCGCCGAATTATTATTGATATGGCAGCAGGTACTTGATGTAGTCCAAGCCTCGTTGGATGACGAGTTCTTCCTGCTTGGTGGTACTTCATTACAGGCTGCACGATTGGTGCTGGAAATCAAACGTCGGTTCGGACAGAGGTTATCTATCCAGGATCTGTACGATGCCCAAACACCTCGTAATCTACTGAATTTACTCCAACAGCAACAAGAAGTCGTAACCGACGACATCTGTGCTACCTTACTCAGAGACAGCCAGCTTCCTGATGATATTCAACCATATATGCAGCCGCCTCAGCCGTGGTTAAGCGTCTCGGCAGGGCGAGTGTTTCTGACTGGTGCGACGGGATTTATGGGGGCTTTCTGTCTGCGTGATTTACTGCGGTTAGATGATGTGCGTCAAGTTGTCTGTCTGGTGCGAGCGAAGGATCATGACGCAGCCCTACAACGTGTCAAAGATAACATGATCCAATACGGGCTTTGGCAACAGGATTTTGGCTTGCGTATCGTAGCACTTTCGGGGGACCTGACCCAACCTCAGTTGGGGTTGGACAACGCGAGTTACAGGCGTCTTACAACAGATTGTGATGTTATTTTTCATACTGCTGCTCATATTAGTTTTATTGAGCCTTATCATACGCATCGTGCAACCAATGTGCTGGGAGCGATCAACTTATTGCGTTTAGCCATCGCGAACAAGGCCAAGCCACTGCATTACGTTTCTACCATCGCCGCCATAGGACCCGCAGGCTTACTGTTCCCGATAGAGCGTTTTTATGAAGAAGACGATATGATGCCCTACCTGGAAGGAATGAAATATACCTTGGGATATATACAGAGTAAATGGGTAGCTGAGCGACTCATGTGGCATGCGAGAAAGCGAGGTATTCCTCTGGCTGTTTACCGACCGGGTTTTATGATGACCGACAGCGTTAGCGGTGCAGGTAATCCAGAAGATTTTATGTGGCGGATAATAAAAGGGTGTATTAGTACCGGTGCATCGCCATTGTTACCTGGCGATCGTAAAGAGCTGATCCCCGTAGACTATGCTAGTGCAGCCTTAATTCGTATCGCCAGTGATAATAGCCATCTGGGGCGTATGTATCATCTGATCCCTCCGAGTGATGCGCATTCGATCAGTCTGAACACCTTCTTTGAACTATTTGAACATTGCGGCTACGTTTTAACCCCAATGCCTTATAAGCAGTGGTTACAAAAATTGTATGACGATCCAGATTTGGACGCCAACCCCTTGATGCCGCTGTTACCGATGCTTTCCGAAGTCGTGTATGAAGACCTTACGCTGTGGGAAGTGTTCAGAAACATACCTCGGTATGATGCTAGCCAGACCCAGGCAGTATTAACCGAATCTGGAGGGCTTGACTATACGCCGACCAATACCGCATTACTTACCCGATATCTGGATTATATGAAAAACATCGGCCTATTATAAAGCTGGCTAAATAGAGCTGCGCGAAATAGTGTTCCACTTTTGACTAACCCTTGTGAGAAAAGGGAATGGAGGGCTTTTGCTACTGGCGAATTTTAATTTTTTGAATATCTCAATTTTTACAAACGGATATTTTTAATAATAGTGAAAAAAATTTGGTGGCTTCCGGTTTACAACCCCTGATGCTAAAAAAACTGGCCAGCAACCCCAAACAGAATGGACTTGCCAAAGCACTGAGAGAGATTGGTCGTATTGAGCGGACACTGTTTATGCTCGACTGGTTCCGCGGTCCGGCACTTCGTCGGCGGGTCCAGGCGGGACTGAATAAAGGAGAAGTCCGTAACGCGCTGGCGCGTGCGGTATTCCTGCACCGGCTGGGTGAAAGCAGGGATCGTAAACCGGAAAATCAGAGCTATCGCGCCAGCGGACTGACGCTGCTGACGGCAGCTATCTCGCTGTGGAATACCGTCTATATGGAAAGGGCGGTCGATGTCCTGAAGCGTAAAGGGCTGAAGATTAACGAGCAGCTGCTGTCGCATTTATCGCCGTTAGGCTGGGAACACATCAATCTGACAGGCGATTATATATGGAAAAGCAACCGGATACCGGCTTCCGGTAAGTTTCGTCGGCTGAGGCCCGCTAAAGTAGAAAGGTCAAAAAACAGCCTTAACGTACAATAAGTTTCGATATCCAAACTGACCCCTATCCTGTCCTCACGACGAGGCCTGTTCAAAGGCCTCCGGACTGACCCCGCCGAGATGACTGTGGCGCCGGGCCCGGTTGTAGAACACTTCAATGTAATCGAAGATATCGGCCCGGGCCAGAGCCCGGGTTTTATAGATGCGTTTTCTGATCCGCTCTTTTTTCAGTGAACTGAAGAACGATTCGGCCACTGCATTATCCCAGCAGTTGCCACGCCGGCTCATGCTCGGGACCAGGTTATTGGCCCGGCAGAAGCGCTGCCAGTCGTCGCTGCCGTACTGGCTGCCCTGGTCTGAGTGCACGATGACCTCGCTGTCCGGTTTACGCCGCCAGAGCGCCATCATCAGTGCATCCAGCGCCAGTTCGCGTGAGAGAGTGGGCTTCATCGACTAGCCGACCACGTTACGGGCGAAGAGATCGATAACCACCGCCAGATACAACCATCCCTGCCAGGTGCGGATATAAGTAATATCGGTGACCCAGACCTGATTGGCCCGGACAACGGTAAACTGCCGCTGCACGCGATTAGGAGCGGCCACTGAAGGTCTGCCGGCGATACGACGTGGCGCTTTATAGCCGCGTACAGCTTTAATCCGGTTCAGCTGCATGATGCGGCCCACCCGGTTTTTACCGCAGGTTTCCCCGATTTAGTTCAGATCGCCATGAACCCGTCTGTAACCGTATACACCTCCGCTCAGTGAATAGGAGTCGCGGATAAGCATCAGCAGACGCTGGTTATCTTTATCACGCGCCGAGACCGGGTTGTGCAGCCACGCATAGAACCTGGCCCGGGCGACATTCAGTACCCGACACATCGTCATCACACCCCATACAGTGCGGTGTTCATTGATAAAGCGGTACTTCAGTCGGGCTCCCTTGCAAAGTACCGCGCGGCCTTTTTCAGGATATCCCGGGCATGCTGTTCGCTGTTATCAGGCTTGATAGCCCGTAGCCACTTGTAGAGGCTGTGCGCAGAAACGCCCAGACGGTCGGATACTTCGGCAACGGAATAACCGCGTTCCGTTATCTGACGGACGGCTTCTTCCTTAAATTCAGGTGTAAATCGTGGTGTGCCCATATGCTCCCCCTATGCTCAAACTATAGGGCAGAATCGTCTACCGGGGTGGGGTCAGTCCAGTTTGGTGGCGTGCTCACCCGCCACGGCGCCGGTAAAACGCAACCGACCTTTGCATAGGATGCATTGGTAAGGCTCGGTACCGAGGAGGCCTTTCATCAGTACCGCGAACCTGGGCCGCTTTGGTTTCTCCCGTGCCGTATTTTCCTGCGCATCGTAAACCTTCGGCAGCAGCGTACCCCGCTTACGGTTGGTCAAAAAAACCGTAATACCGAACCATTTTAAAATGCCGCTCCGGAATATGGCTGCGGTAACGCAGTAACATCTACTCCTGGCAGATTCTCTGGAGTTTGTGTTGCTGCGTGTGGTGATCGTAATACTGATGGACTATAGGTGAGTTCCGTCAGCTTGAAAAGCTCTTGGCGTGTATTATTACAGAAATGACCAATAACCCCTTATATTTCGAAAAAGTTAATCTTTCCGTCATCAAGGCTGTACATGCTGCCAACAATCTTGATTTTCTTCTGCTCTTCCAGCTGTTTCAGTACAGGGCTGTTTTTGCGGATATTTTCGATGGTCAACTCGACATTTTTTCGGGCGACTGCATCAACAAAATCATAATTGCTACTCTTACGCTCCCCACTATACGCTGTTCTTTCAATCGCAGGTTTAATTTCATCCAGTAAACCCGTCAGATTACCCAATTCAACATTATCAATAGCACCACGAATGGCACCACAACGGGTATGTCCCATCACTAGCACCACTTTCGCTCCAGCAACTGCACAGGCAAACTCCATGCTACCCAGAATATCTCGGTTACTTATATTCCCTGCAACACGGGAATTAAATGTTTCGCCGATCCCAGTATCCAGTACAATTTCCACAGGCGCACGTGAGTCAATGCAACTAAGGATCACCGCAGCCGGATACTGACCTGCTGCGCTGCTACGTTTCTGCTCCAGATAATCATGTTTAGCTGGTCTATTTTCCCGGAAGCGCAGGTTACCTTGCTTAAAATGCTTAATCACATCATCCGGCGTCATACCATCACGTTCCTCTTTGCTTAGTGATGCCGCAAAAGAGATGGAGGGCGCAGACAAGGCTGCTATTCCTGCGGTCGAAAGGACAGAAATGGCAAGAGTTTGTTTCAGGATTGTGCGACGCGAGGGGTGAATGAGCTGGTTATTTTTCATAATGCTCTCCTATCTAGATTATTGATTGGACGAAAAATGTTAAATTATTGTGAGCTGGGCAGGATAAATGCGAGTTCTTTATCATTGAGTCGTGGGCCGGTCAGATTTTTATTGCGAACCAATATTACTCGAAATCTGCGCCGATTTTGAAACCAATCCACGGCATGAATTCTGCTTGGTAGGGGCAATTCAGGAGTTCCCCTTTTTGTGCATACTTACCTGACTTCTGCGCTATTGTACAAGTTTATGGAACTAGCCCTGCATAAGCAGTGTACTCTTAAGGAGATACCTGGCAGCGGCATCCGTGCCGTCCGATACGATATTAATGTGACAACAGGGCCAGTAACCATGAGGGGACACACGGTAGTGTTATACCTATTGCCATGATGCAACTTCGTTGTAGTGGACTCTACTCAACTTAAGCCAGAAAAATATAAAATAGTCTTACCGTACAGCAACAGTAGCATAAATCTACGGTTCTGATACTACATACAGACAAACATGAGCAGTAGACTGACGAAGCTGTCGTTATTATCGACGCTGTATTTCATACTACTTCAGGCGGTAGCAAGTGCTACTTATCCGGACCAATAACATTAAAATGGGCGACGGCCATGAACATTCTCAAGTCACCACTTACGCTAATGATGTTTTATGGTTCCTTTTTCTTCTCATCGTCTCTAAGTAACAGAGCATTTTTATAGCTTTCACTGAGGTTCCAGCGAAGGGTATTCTTAACTCTTTTTGGGGCTAACTGAACATACTCATCCTCCACTAGTTTTAGCAATAAATGTCTAGTTTGATAGATACCTAGGTCGCATCTTTCTGCCAATTGTCGAGTGCTTGGCCAGTGTTCCTGAGGAACCGCATTTTTTTCACTCCGCCAAAAAAACTCAAGATTTTCTAATAAGTTGAGTTGCAGAGATGCTAACCGGTCCTTTCTTTTTTCTGGTTTTTTTTTGTTCGAATTGTTCATTTCTAGATCAGTGTGTTGAGTGGTTGATGTCTCAGGCAATTCGTCTGTGACGGCCATGCCTGGGCGTGTTTGTGGAGTGGATGTAACCCTGTTGCTTACGAGGGTACCGAAGTTTTGTTGCATTACTCTACTCCTCAGTGCTTGTTTTTTGTTTAGTTATTTGATTTTTATGACAAAAATAAAAACCATGCATTTGTTCAGAGCCCCATGCCTTCACATAATTGTATCGTCATAATGAAATTTGCGATCGTAAATATTGGTGTCTCCACTCAATTCAGAGTTAAATTTCGCACAACTCAACATTGCGATCTAAAGTCTCGCGAACGGTTTTTATTGTTACTTGGTGTGTGTGATTATTTCAAATATCGCTGAAAATGTGAAAATGTCTTTTCAAGATGCAATGCTATTTGTAAGAATGACTTCGCTCACAAAAGTGTGAGTGCTTAATAAATACGATTATTCCTATTGCACTTCTGATCGCCTTTTTGGGATTGCTGCTTGATGCACCACTTGTGAGATTTATCGGTTCAATAATTTATATGACCTCTATATCTGGAGGCTTGTCCTTGATAAGGGAGTTAGGTTTGAACTGGTTGTTAGAGTGCAAAAAGTAATGCGTGTATTTATTTTTCATTAACTCATTAACTATGTAGTGTCGAAGAGGAATTCTTTCTGATGAAACTGAATAAAATCATGCTTGCTGCTGTGTTGTCTTTTGGGGCCCTTTCTGCGGCGCACGCTGCACCGGGTGGCGGTGGCACTGTGACCTTCAACGGTTCTATCATCGATGCACCATGTTCTATTGCGCCAGGATCCGACAATCAAACTAAAGATTTGGGCCAGGTATCAAAAACCCGTCTTTCTCAAAATGGCAACACCGGCTTTTCTACCGCAGTTCCATTTACCATCGAACTGCAAGACTGTGATGTCACCACGATGAAAACCGTGAGCGTAACCTTTACCGGTGCTCCATCCGCTTATGATGCAACCAAGCTGGGTCTGAATGGCACCGCGAGTGGCGCAAGCATTGCCATCGTTAACGGCACTGCCCCAGTTGACTTAGGTGTTGCAACCCAACCACAAAATCTCGTTAACGGCAATAACACACTGGACTTCTCTGCTTACTTGGTTGGTAGCGGTGATGCCACTGTCCCTCCTGTTGAAGGTACTTTCAGCAGTGTGGCGACCTTCATGCTGGATTACGTGTAAGTTCTCCGTTTTATCGCTCATAGCCTGCTGTGTCATGCCGCAGGCTTTTTCCAACAATCATGATGATGACGGGAGAGTTTGCATGAATGTGGTTCAATTGGCACGGGTTGTGATGGTTCCTTCCATATTGATTGTTGGTTCGGTGTTCGCGTTTGGCGCGATGGCTGCACCATCAATGGGGTGGGGGACAATCGCTATGGAAGGAGCCATCGTTGAGACGGCTTGTGCCATTGATGTGGGCAGTCAGGAGCAAACAATTGATATGGGGGTCGTGCCCATAGGGCAGCTCGTCCGTGAGGGACGCGGAAATACACGCCCTTTTACCATTCAACTTGTGGATTGTCAGTTATCAGCCCCCACGCCTGCTGCACCCGAGTGGCATTATTTTCAAGTCACTTTTGATGGTCCTGCAGACCAAGGCATGTTTGCGGTTAATGGTGAGAGTCGAGGGGTTGCTTTGCGCATTACCGACAGTCGAGGCAACGTGGCTAGGCCCGGTGACAGGATGCCCCCCGGCAATATCGTGCCGGGAAGTATGGGGTTGAATTACTTTCTGGATGTTGTGGGTAACCATGAGGTCCTGCGTGCCGGTGCATATCAGTCCACCGTGCGGTTCAAGTTGAATTATTACTAAAGGGCCTCGGTCATGGCATCGCATTTTTCTGGCTACGTTATTCCAGCCTTTCGGGGGGTTGGTCTGAGTGTTTCGTTGATGGCAATCGCTATCTCCTCTGCACTTGGCCAAGACATTCAGTTCAATACTGACATCTTGGATGTTAAAGATCGCGCCAATATCGATCTGAGCCAATTTGCCCAGCGTGGATATATTATGCCGGGTACGTATTCCCTGCAGCTTTTGCTGAATCGGCAATCCCTGTCTGAAGTCGAGGTCACGTTCAGAGCGCTTCCTGATGACCCCAAAAGCAGCGTTGCCTGCCTGACCCCTTCCATCGTTTCCTTATTTGGTCTCAAGCCTGGAGTGGCTGACAAATTGGTATGGATGGATAAGGGAGCTTGTTTGGATACCAATAGTTTAGATGGAATTGGAGTACATGGCGATCTCGCTACTTCCACACTGAACATCAGTATACCTCAAGCTTATTTGGAATATAGCAGTCCAGATTGGGATCCGCCGTCGCGTTGGGATGAGGGGATCCCAGGGGTATTGCTTGATTACAATGTGAATGCACAGAGTCATCGGCAGCAAACGTCGGGAACTCAGGGTTACAACGTGAGTGGCAACGGCACGGCCGGAGCTAACCTGGGGGCATGGCGCCTGCGGGCGGACTGGCAAGGTCGTTTGGATCATCAGACGGGAAGTGGTGAGCCCACTGCAAGAAATTGGGACTGGAGTCGTTACTACGCATATCGCGCTATTTCTCGCCTTAAAGCTAAAGTGACAGTCGGTGAGGATTTCCTCAATTCGGATATTTATGACAGTTTCCGTTATACCGGCATTAGCCTGGTTACTGATGACAATATGTTGCCACCTAACCTGCGGGGATATGCCCCGGAAGTCAGTGGGATGGCAAAGACGAATGCCCGAGTGACTATCAGTCAGCAAGGACGTGTCCTGTATGAAACCCAGGTAGCTGCAGGGCCTTTCCGTATTCAAGATTTGAGTAGTGCAGTGTCGGGGATGCTGGATGTACGTGTAGAAGAGCAGGATGGAACGGTTCAAACGTTCCGAGTAGACACGGCAAGCATCCCTTACCTTACGAGACCAGGGCAGATACGTTATAAGCTGGCCAGCGGCAAACCTACCAACATAGGTCATCAAACTGACGGACAGTTTTTCACGAGCGGTGAAGCATCTTGGGGGATTAGCAATGGCTGGTCTCTGTATGGTGGCGGAATTGTGGGGGGAGATTATAACGCCCTGTCGCTTGGGGTTGGCCGTGATTTACTTGCGTTGGGGGCCCTCTCCTTTGACGTTACCCAATCGCGAGCTCAATTGCCTGGTGAAGATGTGCGTACCGGGGGGTCCTACCGGCTCAATTACTCCAAACGCTTTGAAGAGTTCGACAGCCAGGTCACCTTTGCCGGCTATCGTTTCTCCGAACGCGACTACATGACGATGGGGGAGTACCTGAATGCTCGCCGCGGCAACAGTGATGTCGGTAGCAATAAGGAAATGTATACCGTCTCGTTCAACCAGCAGTTTACTTCTATCGGACTTGGGGCGTATCTGAATTATTACCATCAGACCTACTGGGATAAACCGGCTAACGATCGATACAACCTGCAGCTGGCGAAAGCGTTTGACTTCGGTTCGTTCAAGAATGTGAGCGTGTCTATGACGGCGTACCGGAACCAGTACAACAACACCAACGATGATGGGGTATATCTGTCCTTGTCGATGCCGTGGGGCAACAGTGCGTCACTCAGTTACAGCAGCTCCTTTGCGAAAGGAGACAACCGCCAGAGTGCCGGTTACTACGATCGACTCAATGACCGGGACTCGTACCAGATCACTGCAGGGGCAACAAATGGCGGAGGCGATGTCAGTGGTTTTTACACGCACCTAGGCGATATGGCGCAAGTCAATGCAAATGCCAGCTATCGTGAAGGCAAATACTCATCGGTGGGTATGGCCCTGCAGGGGGGGGCAACGGTGACGGCGAAAGGCGGGGCGCTGCACCGTACCGGCACGATGGGCGGAACACGACTGTTGCTGGATACGGACGGTGTGGCTGATGTGCCGGTACGTGGGTACGGTACCGTGATGAACTCAAATGCCTTTGGTAAAGCGGTGGTGACCGATGTCAACAGTTATTACCGCAATACTGCCAGCGTTGATTTGGAGTCGCTGGGCGATAACGCGGAAGCAACACGCTCGGTGGTACAGGCAACGCTGACTGAAGGGGCTATTGGTTATCGCAAGTTTGATGTTATCTCCGGGGCCAAGGCGATGGCAGTGTTGCGTCTGGCGGATGGGTCGACACCACCGTTTGGCGCGTCGGTACTGAACATGAAAAAACAGGTCACCGGCTTGGTGAGTGATGAAGGGAACGTGTACCTCAGCGGTATCCGACCGGGAGAAACCATGACGGTAAGCTGGAACGGTGCCGAACAATGTCAGATCCGTCTGCCTGATCCGTTGCCGGGCGGTGCATTGGCAAACCTGCTGCTGCCGTGTGTGACGGTAGTGGAGACATCTCCTAAAGTGTCCGCTGGCACTGGCAGTCTGCCTGCCTCGAGCCTGGCAAAATCAACCCGATAATGGATGAGTGACGCGCAATGAAATTGAATACCGTAATGACCACCATGGTGGCCGGATTAGCCTGTGTGCTGGCGAGTCCATCCTGGGCGGCGATCGCCCTGGACAGGACTCGCGTGATAGTGAACGGGACGGATAAGGCGGTAAGCCTGAACGTCAGCAACCAGAATAAGGAGCTGCCGTATCTGGCTCAGGCCTGGATTGAAGACGCTCAGGGTAACAAGGTGACATCTCCACTGGTTGTTCTGCCACCGGTACAACGCGTTGAGCCTGGCGAGAAGAGTCAGGTGAAAATTCAGGTACAGCCGGCGGCCGCTAACCTGTTGGCGCAAGATAGAGAGACGTTGTACTACTTCAATCTGCGTGAAATTCCGCCGAAGAGCGACAAACCAAACACACTGCAGATTGCGTTGCAGACACGTATCAAGCTGTTTTACCGGCCGGCCGGTATTGTCCCGACCCGGACAGATATGAATACCCCGTGGCAGGAGAAACTGACCCTGACGCGCCAGGGGGATCGTTACATGGTGACCAACCCAACACCGTATTTTGTGACCCTGGTGGACGCCGGTAGTAAGAAGGGGAGTGAGGGCGTTAAAGGGTTTGAACCGCTGATGATCCCGCCGAAAGACCAGGCAGAGCTGAAGGTGAGCGCAACTGCTTTGGGGAGCACACCAGTATTGACTTATGTGAATGATTACGGTGGACGCCCAACATTGACATTCAACTGCAGCGGTTCGGTGTGTCAGGTTGTGCCGGATAAAAATGCTAAATAAACCCTGCTCCTGCATTGGATGAATATGCTGGGACTGAGCCAGGAGAAGAGACATGATGCACAAGAACAAACAGGTATCACCCGAAAACCATCAGACCAGAATGGTGGGCCCCGTCTGGCCATTGTCGGTACTGGCGGGGGTATTGCTACTGCCATTTACTACGCTAGCCGCCGATACCGATGTGATTGATGGTAATTATGGGGTACTGCATGTGCATGGTGCCTTGACGGAAAGTGCCTGTCGGTTGGACATGACCTCGGCCTATCAGGCGGTGTCACTGGGAGATACGGGAACTGGTCGCCTGCAGAATGTGGGGGATCAGGGTACGCCGGTGGCTGTGCACTTGAAGCTGAAAGACTGTTTACGTCTGTCCTCCAGTAGCCTTGATAATAACTCTGGCAATATGCGCTGGAGCTCGAGTCAGCCCGCCATCACGATGTCATTCCTCGCGCCGCAGGACACTCATGACCCGAGACTGATCCGGGCGAACGGTGTCTCAGGGATGGGAATATTGTTGAGTGATAGCCATATGCGTCCGGTGCGATTGGGCAGCCGAGACATTCCGGTCCTGGTAACCCCAGGTCAGGATATCCTGACCTACTATGTGTCACCGGTACGTACTCAAGCACCATTGCAACCGGGTTCTTACTGGGCGAATGTCGACTTTCGGCTGAGTTATGACTGAGGAACGGACAATGAATCTAACGAGAAAAAAATCTCGTCGAGTACTTCCGTTCTTACCTCTGTTGCTGAGTCTGTCGAGCGGCAGCGTGGTGGCGGGGACAGCCCAGCAGAACGTAGCGATTACTGTGACGGTGGTAGCTGCGCTGCCCTGTATCTTCAACAACGGTAACGATGTGACAGTGGATTTTGGTAATGATGTGATCACCACCCAGGTTGATGGCAATAACTATCGCCGCCCGGTGCCGTATAACTTGGTGTGTACCGGACTGCCCAACAATGCCTTGAAGTTGCAGTTCGATGGCATGGGGGCCGGGTTTGATGCCAGCGTATTAGGGACCAGTAATCCATTGCTTGGGATTCGGCTGATGGATGCAAGTGGTACTCAAGTACCCCCAAAAAGTTGGTTGAACTTCTCCTATCCAAACATGCCGGTCATCAGTGCTGTACCGGTAAAACAGGCTGGTTCTACCCTGACCGGGGGGGCCTTTACGGGGGCAGCCACGTTGTTGGTTGAATATCAATGAGCGGGAGAATATCCATGTTAAGAATGAGTGTGATGAGTAGTGTAGCGCTGACTGGGATGCTATTGAGCTTGGGGGCGCACGCAGTGGATGTCAATTTTCGTGGTACGTTGATTGATCCGCCTCCCTGTACCATCAATGGGGGAACCGATGTGGATGTCAACTTTGGCTCTACGGTATTAACAACACGGGTTGACGGGGTTAACTACCGAATGGCCGTGCCACTGAATATCGTGTGTACTGCCCCCCCCTTGAACACGATGCGATTACAATTTGTAGGCACGGGAGCGCCGTTTGATGCCTCGGTACTCAATACCGACAAAACCGATCTGGGAATAAAGCTGTACAGCGGTACCGGTACGGCTAATCCAGTGGATGTGAATGCCTGGCTGAACTTTACCTACCCGACATTTCCGGCAATTGAAGCCGTGCTCGTGAAAAATCCGGGTTCTACATTGACCAGCGGAGTCTTTTCGGCTGCGTCAACCGTGTTGCTGGACTGGCAGTGAATGATGAGGTGGTGGTGATGTCGCGTATTTCTATACCGATGATGATGGTTCTCGCTGTTTGTAGCTGTTCAGCGCTGGCAGTTGATGTTCATTTCTCTGGAACATTACAGGAGCCTCCACCTTGTGAGATCAACAACGGTAACCTGATTGATGTTGATTTTGGCAGCAAGGTGGGTATTGGCCAGGTGAACGGGGTGAACTACAAACAGGGAGTAGCCTACACCATCACTTGTGCACCGGGGGCGCCTGCGTGGTCTCTGGGATTATCGTTCAATGGCACGGAAACAGCGTTTGATTCGGCTGCGGTGCAAACGGACAAGAATGGTTTGGGGATCCGGCTGCTGCACAATGGCATACCGTTCACTATGAACACCCGCTTGCCTATTAATGCAGGGGCACTGCCAATACTGGAGGCGGTGCCGGTAAAAGATCCTGCGGTGATGTTGACAGACGGGGCATTTGAAGCGACAGCGACGCTGCTGGCGGATTATCAATAGGAGACGATGATGTCAGGACGAGGAAAGTGCCGTTGGGTGTCGGTGTTGCTGGGCGGAATGCTCCTGACCTCTACCGCTGGGGCGGCAGACAACATGCGGCTGCATGGGGCGCTGGTATTTGAGGCGTGTGATATCCAGACCGGTGACGAGAACCAAGACATTTCGTTGGGAATGACCCCGGACCGTTATTTTTACCTTCACCAGCGCACGCAGGGGAGAGCGGTGAATATACACCTGGTGAACTGTGATACGACGGTCGCGAGTAATGTCACCGCGACCTTTACCGGGACTGAGAGCGCAGCGTTGCCAGGGTTACTTGCTTTTGATGCGGGCAGTACGGCAGCCGGGGTGGCTGTGGGACTGGAGACACCGGGGGGGCGGTTTTTACCGTTGAACGTCGTGGGTGACAAGGTGCCCCTGAATAACGGGACCAACGTCATTACGGTCAGTGCGTATCTGCAAGGGGAACCGGGAGCGTTGGCCAACCAGAGCATCACGCGGGGCGCGTTCGCGGCAACGACGACGTTCCAACTGGACTATGACTGAATATCGCCTTGGCATTGATACCCCTTGAGTGGATTGGCGGCGGAACTCTGGCAGCAGGCGTATCAGTGGGTATGTCGACAGCGCCGCTAGGCCCCACTCAACGCGGATATCTGGCATCTGCGCCATCACCGGCCGACAGAGGAAGGTCGGCTGTTACCGATGCGGGTCGTTGGGCGAGGCAGCCAGTCCCAGGCACAGTGGAGTACCCGGGATGTGTTGGTGCTGAAATGGGTTGCGTCATTACCCGGCACCGGTTGTGCTACCACCTCTAAAGACAGGGTAGCAGTCGTGGGCCGCTCCTCGCGGTCAACGTCCTGCGGACCGATATGCGGGATTATTACCGGTATATCCGCAAGGTGCAGGTGATGAGTCAGATAGAAAGGTACGTTAGCAGCCCGGTTCTACAGCAACTCATTCGGCAGTACCTGCATTACAGCGTGGAGCATGGTGGGGAATTTATCCCCCCCCCCCCGACCAGCGGCATTTGCCGGGGGGACACTGAGTCCCCTGATTGGAGCCAGTCTGGTCCATCATGTGGATGCGTATTTTGCTTCGCAAGAGGAGGTGTTTTATGCCCGGAACATGGACGACTTTCTGGTATTGGCGCCGACGCGCTGGCGACTGCGGAAATGTATACGTGTTCTTAACACCTTCTGTGCACGGGGCGGTTTTGAACCGCCATCCGGGTAAGACTCAGTAGGGCCGGGTTGAGAAAGGATTTGACTGGCTAGGCCTGTGGTTTACCCCTGCGGGGGCCACCGTCTCGGCCAGGGCATTAGAGAAACATCGTGACCGACGCGCGCGGCTTTATGATCAAGCCGTTTCCAGGGGGCTATCTGAACAAGCGGCCATGGCAAGGGTGCGGACGTATGAGACACGGTGGATATTATGGGCAGAGCGTTTGATACAGGTCGTGCCTGAGTCAATGTTATTGCCATGACGACCTTTATTGGGAGTATCAACAAATTGAAATCAATAATCTTCATCTCTTCCCTATTGGCCTCCGTCCCCCCTGCCTTTGGTGGACTCGTGTACGACTTAAATGCCAGATCATTAACAATCACGCCTGGTGGGCCTGACGTCCAGTACAACGGCATGAGTTATGTGCCTCCTGGTCGAGCCTTCCTTGTCTACCCCGCGCCCGCTGACCGATCCGGTAACATAGTTCTTTCGGGCGGCGCCCCTGCCTGGCAGGTATTCAGTGCTCACTTCAGCGGTGCTAATCCTACTACTATTTCGTGGACCACCTTCTATAACAATTCGAACCCCAAGACAGTATTCACGAGCCCCGATATGATATACCTAGCTCGAACCAACCCTATCGTCACCCAGGTCTGTTTGTTCAACGCTGTGGGCGGTGGCCGTTATAACAACCTTGGCAGCTGCTTCCCCATCGACAAGTTGGCTACGCCAAATAGCTGCACTGTTTCCGTCGGCCCTGAAATCCCGTTCGGGACCGTGCCGTCCGGTGCGGGGCAACTCCAAAATGCTGTCACCGGATCTGTTCGATGCACTGATAGTGCACCTGTCCGGGTTACTGTCGGCTCCGTGGGTTTAACCCAATCACGAATTGACCTGGTCCCTGGACAATTGTTCGCGGATATGACTATCAATGGTCTGGTGGGGCTCCCAGGCGCGACGCTCCAAGCTGTCGGGAACTCGAATACCAATTTTACCGTAGGAGCTGTTCTAACGGTCTCCAATGGAACTCCCGGAGGGGCGTATAGGGGGAATGCTGTAGTACAGGTTGAATGGTTCTAGAACCCAAGCTCGTGGGGCACTACTGTTTTTGATTTTGTACGGGAGTTTAAAACGGCAAGCCGTAAATGGCATGAGCCTAGCCCTCTGTTTCTGTAGTTGAGATTCGAATATCGTTCTCATCTTAATTGTCAATTCTTGACCTATGAAGTGACGGAAAGCAAACATAAAAGATGAATGGGAGAAATATTGTACATGGCCAAAAATTGGGTTCGAAGAACTTTGATCGTGCTAACCGTCACCTATCTATGTGTTGGATGTAGTACCTCGTCCACAAACAAACAATCCAACCGTGATCTGACAACATCAACTACTGATATAACTACTGAGGCTGAACGTCTACAGCGCTGCAGCGCCGAGCTCGAAGCGCAAAAAACCGTTAACCGGGAACAGTACGACAAACAGCGTGCTGAGTTTGACCGCTTGATGAGCGGTGCGGCGCAATATGCCACCGTTCGTGGGCGGGTTGATGGTGTCACCCAAGATACCGTTGATGCCATGTACCGTTTCCGGGTCAATTTGCTCTGCGCCTCGATCAATCAGTCTGTACTCACCAACCTGGCTACGCGTGGTGAACGGGAAGTACCCGCCAAATGAACACACTGGTAAGAGAAGTCAACAGGGCTAACCGTCGTTGGCCCGCTCCCTGGTGGCTGATGCTGCTGACCGTGCTGCCTGGAGTAGGGGCAGCCAACTCGCCGGACGACAATGGCATCCCTGGTTTGCTACAGTTCGCTGAAAAATATAACGAATCACCACTGCCAGCCTCGCCGGCGGCAACGTCGGCTACGCCGAAAAAGAAATCGCCTGCTCCGACGACCGCTTTGTCTACGAGAGAAGACCGCCAAAGAGACCATCGTCTCCAGCAACAACAGCACGACAAGATTGCGGCATTGGAGCTGCAGGTGTTGCGGTTAACCGTGGAGCGCGATGCGGCGGTGTTGAAAGCGAAGACGGTGCAAGTCGCCAAGCCACAAGTGACACCTCCCATGACCGTGCCCGACCTGGCCGGATTACAGCACCTGGTACAGAGGTTGCGCCAGGCTGTCGGGATGACGCTAAGTGAACAACAGGCCAAGGATCTGGTTGCCCGGGCTCGTACGCGGGAGGTTGCCGCCAACGAGGTATTGCGCGAGGCTACGCATCAGAATCAGTCGTTGCAACAACAATTGACGTCGTATCGACAGCAGCACGACGCCGCCAGCAAGGCACTGCTGGCGGCAGATGAACGCCGTGACGCACTGCAAAAGCAACTGGCTTCCCTGCAACAAGAACAATCCACCTGGAAATCCGATCTGGCGGCGGCTCAGGCGTTGATCCAGCAGGGTAAAGAGAGTGATTCTGCCCTGCGTAAAGAACTCGGTCATGTGACTGCCCGTGCCGACAAAATGCAGTCAGCACTCGATGTCAGCCAAGCTGAGTTGGTAAAGATCCGGGCAGAGCATAAAACTCCGTCATCAGATCAAGGGCAAGAGCCCGTGGTTCGGTTGGATGATGACATTAACCGACAGTCCTATGCTGCCGGTGTAACGCTGTCACGGGACATCCAGTCTTTGCAGGATGAGCATCGAAGCTGGGGGGTTACGGTGAATAAACAGGCCTTGTTGGCAGGCATTGTTGATGGGGTGACTGGCTCGATCAGGTTGTCGCCGGAAGCATTATCGTGGGCACAGGCTTCTGCGGATGCGGCACTCAATAACGCTCGTACCTCGGTCATGAAACACCAACAGGAGGCGGGTGACAAATACCTTGCCGAGTTTAAACGCCAGACTGGGGTGAAAAAATCCCCACAGGGGTTCTGGTTCCGTATTGATTACCCTGGGGATACGCCTATTTCGGAGGATGCCGTGGTATCTGTCGTCGTTAAGGAAGCGCTGACGGATGGCACTGTTGTACAGGATATGGAGACAAGTGATCGAGTGTTGTCTCAGCCATTGCAAGATTTTCCTCCGCTTTTCCAAGCGGCGATTAAAGAGCTTAAAAATCATGGGTCATTGACGATGGTGGTGCCGCCGGCGCTGGCCTACGGCGAAAAGGGCTACCCACCGAAGGTGCCGCCCAATGCTACTGTTGTATACACCCTACGCATTGATGATGCCTATATGATAGAGACATCGCCGGCAAAGAAGTTATAGGCCGATAGACTGCAGTAGTATCGTTAGGAAAAAGATTACGACAAAAAGAAATCCCCTGATATTAACGCGCAAACTTGGCGGAATGACGAGAATATCAGGGGACCCCTAAATAGAGGGCTTTGCAAAAACGCCTCTATTTCTATTCTAGAGTATACATTTTAGGCTTTGTCAACGCAAATAGATATTTCCGCCATAAGACTGGAAAATTTGACGGTAGCTAGCACCCCACATTCAGCTGGGATTCCCCACACCATACGAAAAATTCATCGCCATCACCGGCCACAATTTTGTGGGGCGTTGCCTCGCCATGTTGCTGTGAGGCGATTTTGCGCCGCATTGGCAAAACATGATTGGAATCGAAACCGATTCATAGTGGCCATGCGCCAACAAAATGGTCAACGATTAGCCGTTCGTTCAGAACGTCGCGAAACTTTTGATGCACTGGCTATGGCTGTATTAGCCTACTGTGATTACAACCCAGACAGCGAATATCTATTTGAGGTTATGTGTGGCGTAGAACAATTAGCACGTCTTACAGGACAACTCCACCAGGGGAGGGACCAGCGAAAAACGTATGATCCTGTGCTCAAGGCATTAGGTGATTGGGAGCGTGCGGGGCTAATCATAATCCTCCGTGGATTTGACCCTGATACACGACAGCACAAAGCCATGCGCATTTGGGTCCGCCCAGCCTTCTTTGATGGGATGGGCATATCTATATCTGCACTTAGAGATACGGTCACGGCGTTTCGCCGTTGGCTTGAGCGTAAAGGATTGAGGGAAAGTCGTCACACTCTTTATGCTCGGCATGTTATGCGTATTGCTAACAGCAATGTAGCTCAACTGGATAAGCATCAATCCTTGAAACGTCTGCTGCGGAAGATTCGTCACGTCGTCGTGGGAGATGATGCAAGCCTCTTGGCTGAGAAGAGACGATTGACAGCAGCACTGAGTGCAAAACAGGCTGACAGAATTCGAGAGCCGTCTCTGACTGCTGAGATACGCTACTATCGCTGGCGTAATACTCGACCCATCGCGGTGTACTTGCCGTTAGAACAAAATCTCCGAAAAACCTTTCCCAATATAGTGGGAGAGAACTGGTTTCAACTTCTCCTGGACCATTTGCCCATGGAGTGATTGGTCTCTTGTCCCACATATCCAGGAGCCGCGTTCCTTTGCTTCTGCTCATCCTCCTTTTCTGCCATCGTGGATTGCTATAATTTTTTACTTCTTCGCCAACGGATGCTAGGCATCCTTGCGCATTAAACAACCTATTAACTTCGTTTCGTGGTTCATCCCACGATTAAATTCGATGTTAAATCATGAACAAACTACCTTTTTATAAAAAAGGTGATAAGCCGGCTAAACCGGCTTTATCACAGACATGTTTCATGAATACTAATAAAAAATGGGGGGGGCTACAGCTAGCTGTTGAGTTCAATATTATCGGTATAACGCACTTAATTAGCTGGTTTCTACTTGCGTTTTTTTGTGAATAGCAGTTTTCGAGTACATAGGTTTTTTCTTTTTTTTATGTGCAAGAAAAAACAAAAAAAAGAAAAAATTAAAAGAAAAATACAAACCAGAAGCATTAACATAAAATAACCCCACTTGATAAAATAAATGATGTAATTGGAGTGGAAATAAGAATAAAAGTGCTGTGCATAGCGTTTTTATCTCTCAATGGTATGTCATTTTAAGTGTTATAGTAATGGTTGAATCGAAAGTCAATAATTAATAAATTCATATATGCTTGCTGAACTCATCAAAAAATATTATTGCTACAGATTTATTACTCACGCATTTAATTGTCGCGATATATAATGTCGCAATGGGTGCATTGTGAACCTATTACAATCGCTTGTCATGTTTTTGCAAGGTGTCTAAAAAATGCCTTTAAAAATAAGATGGGTAATATAAAATAGATACGAGTGTACAGTCTTGATGTGTGGGGGGGGGGGGGGGGGCGCAAAAGTAAGAAAGAAGATCTCACACACTACCGGAGTAAAATAATGGTTGAGATAAAAGATACTAATCAATATTACGTACAAGGACTCTCAAGTATTTTGCAGGAGATATTGCCCGCGATGTTAAAATCAGTCCGACAAGCAGAAGATCCTAAAGTAGTTTTGATATCCGATGACATGTCTATATTAAATCACTATTGCTTAAAAGATGATGACACACCTGTTTTTTATTTTTCTCTTATTGACAAGAGAAGTAGAGTCATTCACAAATCATGTTCACATGAGTGTGGGGTGATTTATAAACAAGATACAATTGAGGAAGTAGTTGATAAAGTAAAAAGAGTTATTCTATCCTTTTACAAAGACCCCAGTGAATTTAAAAGAAAATTTCATAACGACTGTTATTTGAAAAGCATTACCAGCCAGGAGGCTAGAATATTGAACTGCATAAAAAATGGTTTTTCCCCAAAAGAAATTGCCGATATTTTAAAAATTAGCATCAAAACTGTAAGCACTCATAAGCAAAAAGTGATGGGTAAGCTGTCATTTTCACGTAATATGGATTTGGTTGACTGGCTGCGGAAGGGGGGCGTTGAATATATAAGTAACATTCGTAAAGATGGGATCTAAATATAAATGATCCCATTTTTAATTGTTAATTTGAAAGCGGGTCTTTAATCAAATACAACTTCAAGGTTCAAGCTAGCAAATGATGAGTCACCATCAATTGATATTTTTACATCAAGATAGTCATCAATAATAAGATTGTAAGGGTGGAAAGTATCTAGTTTAGATAAATAAAATATTTTATCTTCACTATCCTCCCATGAATGAATGCCTTTAACTTTAAAAAGTGACTCGCCATCGCTACCTTCTTTGATCTTTGAGAAATATATAAAGCCAGATGATATATCATTGTACGTTATCCTTATTTTTTCGTAAAATGGTTCGATGTTATCACGGATGGCCATAAAAATTACCGGTGATATCGATTTTACTTTCCTTTTTCTTCCATGATTAAATATTCTAAATGTAATTTGGTTAGTGGACCCTTTTATTGTGTTTATTACATTCTTTCCTGATTTAGGCTCTGCATATCCGCTGGATGGATTTATCGTAGTACCGATCAGGCCAGAGTTTAAACCAAGCTCACAAGTGAAACACGATATCGTATCATCATCTCCGAACTGTTGTGCAAAGCTGATTCCGGAAGCATGACGAAAGATCTCTACAGGCAAGCTAATCCATACACCAGAATCTTCTTTACATGATTTCCCATTTTCATTTTGATTATGGATCACTAATCCACTACAAAAATAACCAGGCATAAAATTGGTGGCTTTAACAGGAGTCCCTAGATTTCGGTGTTTCCCTAATTTTAAAACTGCATTAGGGGATTGAAGAGTTAACTCATGAAGAGAACCATAACCTCCTGTTTCTGAATAGATATTGTTAGGCATTTGTCCTGCATCTATCGCGGACACTAAAAAAGGATTGGTATTAAAATGGGTATTTATTCTTTGCTCAAGATCTCTCCCTACCTCACCATAACATACTTCGTAATTCATGTTTATTTCAGTGCCATCGGCAATGATATGCTGAACATTTAGACGATTTATTGCATCTATATGACTGTAGCCAGAAATTTTCGTCATCATTGAAACTCGTTCTAAAATGCGCTGATTGGCCCATTTATGCGCGCTCATGTAGCTCATGCCAATAATTTTTCTAGGCGCATACAATTCAACATCATTACGTGTATCCACAGTAAATCCAGTTTCTAACGCAGCACTCGATTTCACAGCAGTGATGTAAAAAGCGTATCCATTTCGATAAAAAGCGTTGATGAATTCGTTAATGGCCGGCCAAACTTCATCACTGTCTGAACTAGCATTGTTTATTAAGTAGGAATAACGATTTTGCACCTGCCGGTCAATTTCTTCTGTCCAGGATTTTATCACTCGCCGGAGTTCTGTTAAATTAAAGTTATAGAATTTTTCGTCCAACTCTAACGCCGCATAGTTTGACAATAAATCGTTATATGTAATAACAGCTAATGCAGCACAATGACAGTAGAAGGGCAAACCAGCTACTCGTTTTTCGTTGAGGTCGGGGATGAGGAATAGATGCAATGAACTTTCGACGGTCTGCACAAATCCTGTAAAGCTGGCGATTAACTGAGTGCGTAGATCATCTCGCTGTAGTCGATTTTTTGTCGATAAATATGCATTGAGCACGTTTGAAAAACTGCGATGAGTATCAAAAATTCCATTGACTAAACCTTGCATCGTTTCGTAATGCCGTTGATCTATCATACCTCCTGCAATTTCTCTGATTACTTCCTCTACTGTAGGCTCTGGTGGTCCCTCCTTCTTTATTAGGTTGTTGAAAATATTGAACAATAAACCTATTCCAATTGAAACGAATCCCCCTACAATTGGTAAAGAGGCGCTAGATTTGGACAGGAAAGCCTCGATGAGACCGTTTGCGGCGCCAAGAGGATTTCCCTGGAATAGCCTTTCCAGGGCTGCTTTTGCACTACCACTGTTAGCCAGTAATACATCATTAATGTTTTTAGCAACGCTTGATAGCGTAAAAACCTCTTTTGGATCGGAGGATGATGGAAATAAAACTTTCGAATAGTCAACTACATGTGGTTTTTTCAAATTTGTAGGCATTAGTGTTAACTCCTTGGTTTGCTTGCGATATAAATTTTCAAGGGCGTGATTGTTGTGGCTTAATGGTTTTAAATATGCAAATGAACGTGACGTTCATGAGGGAAACAGAATACAGCTTATGTGCTATTGGCTGTCAAGATGATTAACAAAGATAACTTATGGTTTGGTTTTTTTTATCGATAACTTCCATTTTGCGATTTTTAGTGTCGTTATTTCATGAATTGGAATAGCGCCTGATTTTTAATTAGGAATTTAAGATGTTATTAATTTATAGATGCTCCTATTTAACCTAAAAATTCTCGCAGTAGTTCAAAATGTTTTTTAGGTGCTTCGGTGGAAGAGCTATATCTATACATGTAAACGTGTAGTTTGGATTTACTACTTGTTCTGATCTGCTCCCCGTTGGTTAGTACACCCCAATGTTAGTAATGCCTTCATAAGCCACATGAAGATATCCTCTAGGAAGAAGCGTTTTTCCGACGAACAGATCATCAGTATTCTTCGCGAGGCTGAAACCGGGATACCCGCCCGTGAACTCTGCCGCAAGCCCACCATTTCCGCTGCCACTTTTTACACCTGACGTAAGAAGTATAGCGGTATAGATGTATGGATGTGTGGATGTACCTGAGGTTAAATGCCTGAAGTTGCTTGAAGAAGAGAACGCAAAACTAAAGAAGCTGCTTGCCGAAGCCATGCTGGATAAGGAAGCGCTTCAGGTGGTCAGAAGCGGGGAGCAGTAGTGTTGATGTGTGATGCGACCGGTCTGTCGCAACGTCGTGCCTGCAGGCTGACAGATTTGTTCCTGTCGACCTGCCGCTATTTATAACGATTGGCAAAGTTATTCACTGCGGCTGAATTCTTGGAGTTAAATGGATGGTATAAAGCAGAGTTATTTATAAGATAACGTCATGATGTTAAATTTTTCCCAGGTGGCCTTAGGTGGTAAATGAGCTACTTAGATTTTACATCGTTATGCGTTTTTAGTTTTTAATCTCGCACCTTGTTCTTTTGCGAGATTTTTGTGCTTTTATTTGAAATGGCTGGACTGTCAACTGATGTTGTATAAACTGACTAGACTGGTATCGCGCCAGCCATAATAATTATGAGAAGCCAGTTTAACCCTGTGACCTCCTTGTCGTTTCAGGGTTTTTTTTTGAGTGGATATTTCCTGGGTGTTTATTTTTAGCTTCTCTTTAAATCACCACCTGATATCGTTCATAATAATTATAGTTATTCCTATTTTTTGTCAGACAGATAAAATGTCCAAATCTATCCGCCCCTCGACATTATTAGTTAACGTTGTAGGGATGACATGAATACTGGTGTTGTTCCATGCTGCACCATAAAATATGGCATTTACATCTCGCTGTGTTGCCCCGGGTGGGAGTTGTATCGATGAAGTTAAGTTGTTAAATGTAACTGTGCTGACACGTACATGGCCATTTTGATCGGTTATGTTTATAGATATTTGAGCGGTTGGAATTTGATTGTTATCGGGGACTAACATAAATGTTAGTACTCGGCCTCCATTATCGGGAAGAGACGAACCTACTGCATGTACATATTCTAAGGTCTCTCCTGGAGCAATGCGCAGTGATGGTGTTATCCGCGAATTACTTGTATGGTTATCAATTATAATTAAGTTTTGTCGTGTTATGTTTCTTATTTTTAATTTTAATCTAATTCTCTCTCTTTCTGGTTGAGCTGAGTTGCCTGACACTCCACCGATAAGAGAGGTTAATCCTGCCGCCAATCCTAAAATAACACCTATGATCGAAAAAAAACCTCGTGTTTCTGACTGGCTATCTTGTTGCGTGAAATTATAATAGTGTAATGCTGCTAACGCAACAGTTCTGGCACCCGTAATTCCACTGCTCGTCCATGGAATAAAATTTATTACTTGTTTTTTATCTTGACTTTTATTTTTCATGCGACCTCCGTTAATTACTGTTCAGTTTGCACGTAAACCTAATGGGGTGAATATAATCGTGCATCCGCAAGTTTGTGGGGCTCGTTCAGGCCAGCTCGCGGGTGTCATTGCAATACCAAAAGAAGGTGCCGTAGTGCCTTGCCTTCCACGAAAACCAACATAGTTTATGTGGAAATTTCCTGGCCTTACTGAATTTGATGTTGTGTCAATATTCCTAACGTGAGATATACGCATTCTACCTAAACTGTGAGCGATGGATATTTCGAAGTTTGTTGAGTTAGTGTTGTTTACTTCTAGAGGTGGCCTTGGTTGGATGTTTGGGTCAACAGATACTGAAAGAAACTGAAAGTTTTGCGCTCCAGGACGGCTTATATTTGCTGGGGTGTATTTAATATTGCATATGGCAATGTCTCCTGGGAACATTATATTTGGTGCTTTGTCAAAGGTATGTCCTCCCGGTAAGTGAATATGATAAGGTATAATTATGACGTCAGCTTCGTTTTTGAAAATGATGGTTTGGGTAATAAAATTTGGCGTTGGTGCTGGCATTAGTGACATTACACCACCCATTGTGTCCATTGTTGAACCCAATAGCCCAAGGATTTTCCATATCCAACGTGTTTGTGAGGTACCCATTCTTGCAGTTAGGTTATCTTGATACCGGTAGCCTGCTGCTATTTCATTAGCGGCCTCTCCTGGGGTTAGGGTATACACAAAAGAGTGTATTGCTGTGGGTTTAATACCATTTTTTTCAGTGTTATCATCCATAGGGTTTATCCTTGTTGCTGGTTTTTTTATGTGATGAAAAGAGCTTATACATAACTGTAAGCTTTTTTTTTATAATGGCTAATAGATTTCTTATTTCGGATTTTAATTGTGATTCTTTATTTTAATGGAGTGAGTCTGTCTGCGATATCTGGTTTATACGACATATTTTTTGCTATTTATGATGAGTAAGTTTTTCAGGTAAAAATCATGTTTTCCTGTGACGGAATCAATACGTTTGGTTTGATATAATTTGGAATACGATTGTCTGCAGACTTGTTACGTTTCCGTGAGTTGGCGCCAACAAGGCCGTAAAAATTGTGAAGACCGGATTGATGGTCTCCATGTTGTTCCTGATGTCTGCCCCAAGTTCGTCGTTTTGACATGCTCATTCTTAATGAATCCCCGGAGGTTACGCTTGAACTGATGGAGCCTGAAATATTTCACAATAAGGCCCCGTGCTGGAGCGGACTACACATGTACTTCACTGTATTCCGATGCGGATAACCTCATCTGCTGCACGAGTGTAATGGATCCCATCAACGTAACGATTGTCCCTGACCGAATACGCTACTAAGTTGAGCTCCTGTCAGGGAGCGTTGCTCTCGCCAATAAATTACTCAGAGGAATGGTCATCAAGAGTTGAATTTTTAACTAATTGATAATGTTAATAAAGTGCAGATAATGTGCATTATGTTAAATTGCATTATTGGGTACGCACCGGGGTTATCTTGGCTGCCCTCTCTCACTTCCCCTCATTGTTGATCAGCGTTGACGCGCCTTCTTTATCATCGCGTGAGGTTCGTCAAGTGCCTATACCTGTAAATTAAACCTCTGGTTTTTTTTACAGGTCGAAAAAAGCCATCAAAACGCACCACAAGCGTTTTCTGTTGTTAAGCTGGCTATAACATCAAAAATAGCGATAAAACCTCGGATAATCGCCCTGGTGAACTGTGCGCGCATAAAATGTACTTACTTGAAAGAATTTAGATGTGTGTTTCGGCGGGACATGGTAGCATTGGAATTCTGGTGATCATGGATCCCAGAGACGAAAAAGCAGCTATCAGGCAAATTAGGTTTCTCAGGCCCGCCCGATAGCTGCTCACGCTCCAATGCAGAGATTGAAGCGGCTCAACCAAATTTTGCAGATCTGGTCAAGCCGTGACGGAAGACTACGGCTAATTGTCGTAGATTTCCAGAAGATTTTGCATTCTTGCAAATCTTATTTACATCTCTGCATTGGCTTTATCCGTTCTAGATTGGAGTAAGCCACTATGACAGAAAAAGATTTTAATCAACGCAAAGTCACTGACGACTACGCCCCCGAGATGGCTCGTATCAAATTAGTCTCCTTCTTCGAGGGACATCCATCGGTACTGGAAACCGTCCAGACACTCAATCGTACACAGGCATGTGTGCTTGCCGCGTTGTTAGATGACAAGTCGATCACGACGTCAGGCTATACCATTCCTGCTGATTATGGTGTGAAGCGTGCTTCTGCAGTGATCCATGCTTTAGAAAAGCAACACTCATTCCCCATTTCCAGTCGCCGTGTTGAAACGGAATCGGATGTCGGAAACCGTACAAAACAATCCTTGTTTTTCATCACCCATGAAGATCAGGTGCGGTTGAAAGCAGAGCCGGAAGCCGTTTTCAAAGAGCGTCATGAAAATGCCTGCCGTAAGAAGGAAAGTCAGGCGCAAAAAGAGCTTGCCCGCCTGGTTAAAGAATATGGGAAGGATGGTGTCCTTGGGCTTCTCAAGAGAGCCGCGAATGATGAAGCTGGATCGGATTCGAATGCAAGCTAAATAATCATGGGCGGGCCTTATTTAGGCTCGCCCTTTACTTATTGATTTTTTTTCTATTTTTTGGATCGGCGGAAATTACAGGTGTTTCCCTGCCGGAGTTGTCGCGGTTGGCGAATCGGTGGGGGATGTTGCCGGGGTAAAATCAGTGGCGGATCTGCGCCAGGTCGTCAGCCGTCAACCCGGTCATTTTCATCACCGACTCGCGATCGAGGCCGCTGACCAGCATGGCGCGGGCAATTTTCAGTGCCGCTTCGCGCTCGCCTTCTTGGCGGCCTTTTTCTTCGCCAAGTTGTAACCCCTCGATACGTCCTTCCTGACGCCCTTTCTGGCGCCCTTCTTCTCTCAACTTTTCTGCAATCGTCATCAGCGTGTCCTCGTGTTCCGGCACTCGTGAGGCCAGGGTTGATAGTAATTCGCCCGGATTGCGGGTTTCACCAACCTGCAGCATGTAATGCATCAGCGATGTCAGCTGCTCCTGAGTAGTGTAACCGGCCAGCAGCAACGTGACCAGCTGTTCCAGCAGATCGGCGAGGTCGCGCTGGCGAACGTGTTTTTGCAGCAGCTCCAGAATGGCGACGCGGCGATGCTGCATGATTTGGTTGTCCGGAATGACCGTGACATCGACCAGTGGAAACTCGCCGCCGTACAGCTGGCCGGCCAGAACCGGATCGCTGAACCCCTGCAACCAGTTCATCGGATACGGGTAGGGGGTTACCTGGCCATGATAAAACAGGATCGGGATCACCAGTGGCAGCTGTTCGTGGCCAGCGGCCAGATGGCGTTGCATGGCGGCAATCGCATAACGCATCAATCGGAAGGCCATGTTTTTGTCCGGCGTCGATTGGTGCTCGATGAGGGCGTAGACGTAGCCGTCGCCCTGCCCGGTCTTCAGCGAATAGAGCACGTCGGAGTAGTAGGCGCGTAGATCGTCCTCGACAAACGAACCGGACTCCAGGCGCAGGGTGCTCAGGTCGCATGCCTGGCGCAACGCCGGCGGCAGGTGTGCGTCCAGAAAGTCACGGGCGGTTTCCGGATGCGTCAAAAACTGTTTGAAGAGCGCGTCGTGCGCGGTGGGTGTCGTTTTCATCGTGGTATCGTAGCATGATCCCCTCTTTCGCCCTACCCTCAGCGAAGCGGATGATAACTTCACTGTTCCAGGACTGGCGCCGCTCCAGAGACTGTGTTGGCATTGAGACATTCGTCATCCATGGATGAGGACAATGATGTGGCCAAACTCCCTGTCTCCTTCTCTAATCAACAGTATTTCGGTAAAAGTCCTTTTATACTGATGCTGCCTGCTGACTTATCCACAACTTCTGTGGATAACGCTACATATTGTGCCATCTTTTCTAAATTATCGGGCGCATGTTGTGTCTGGGCATCTTCTAATCGAGGTGAGCGCCCCGATAAGTACTGGTGATCACAAATCGCCGCACGGCGCTGTCCTGTCATTGGACTCTTCCACTGCAGCGCAACGTGTCGTGTTCTTGGTTGCAGTGGGAGCGTTCACGGTCTTGGGGCTGGCCGCTTGGCCTGCACCTGCCCGATGGCGGCCGTCATAACGTGCTGGTTGGTGTCGAACGACCGTTGAGACGAAAAGTAACTGACCTGGGATGAGGTCACGTGGAGGCTAAATAACGTCTACTGCTGCGTTGCCGGCTCTTCATACATGAAAAGAAGATAAACAGCCCGCCGGTGCGGGCTATAGGTACTTCATTAAACGAGAGAATATGCACTTAACTACGCACATTCATTCTTTTTTATCAGATCAAAACGTTTCTCGAGTCTGTCCAACGTTTTCTCTGACAAGCGTGAATAGCAGGCAGCGCTTGTGATCGCGGTTGTTGTTCCCGCGCCCTGCCCGATAGAAATGTTGCAATCCGGTTTCCACCGAGTCCAGCGCATTTTCCCGCCGCGAAAATTTCATGGTTTCACAGATCCCCGTACAACGCAGCGAGCTCGGCCAGCGCCGCGGCGGCCGCCGGGTGCTCCAGCTGCGTCAGCAGCTCGGCCTCAAGTGCGGTGAAGGTGTCCGGCGCGAGCAGCAGCCGCAAATTCGGCAGCACCAGACCGATGGTGCCGCTCTCCGGCACATGCAGCGAGACATGCCGCCCCTGATAGCTGCGGGTGCGATCGCCGTGCTGACGCGCGCGCAGCAGGCGGCGCAGCTCGGCGAACACCGGCCAGCCGAAGGTCGACTGGAAGACCGCGCCGCCGATATGCAGGGACAGGAACGGCGGCAGGCCGTCGTCGGCGCCCGGATACGCGCCCTGCCCGGCGACGATCTCCACCGTGGCGCAGAGCTCGCCGGCGGTGGCGATCAGCTGCTGGCGCTCCACGAAGGGCGCGGTCAGCGCCAGGTACTCGGCCAGCGCCTGATCGTCGGCGCGCTGCGCGGCGACCGCCAGCGGGAAGATCGCCCGCAGCCGCACCGGGGTGCAGGCGCGGGCCAGCGCCTCGTCGCTGAAGTCATCGAGGTTCAGCACGCCGCTGGCCAGCGGCCGGGCGAAGAACTCGGCGCTGCCGGCCGGCGGGGTGCGTGTGGCCGTAAAGCGGTCACGCAGCGCCTGCAGCCAGTCCTCGCCGCGCAGGCCGAAGGTGCGCCGGTAATAGTGGGGATCGACATCGAGCCCGCCGCCTACCGCCGTCTCCAGCAGCGCATCGGTGATCAGCAGCAGCGCGGACAGTGGCGCCCGGTTGACCGGCCCGCGGCCATCGCGGTAAGCGATCTGCGCCTGGCTGAACAGCCAGCGCAGTTCGGCGCGGCTCAGCGCCTGGCCGTCGACGGTTTCCGCGCGCACGATCTTGCGGTACAGCTGGCCCAGGGTGGTGTACGGCGCCGCGCAGAGCGCGCGGTATTCGTCGTCAGCGACCGAGGTGGCCAGCGTTTGCTGCAGCAGACGTTCGGCCAGGGTGTTGACCGGCACCGCTTCGGCGGCGGCCCGGTTTTTCAGGGCGGCGATCAGGGATTTCGGAAAGCGGAGGTTCATCTGGCTTAGCATGGCGGTGTCCTGCTGTCATAGGAATGTATTGTGATGATAGCAAAATTTTATAAAGCAGTAGTGGAAATTAGAATGCTATACCTAATACAGATAGCTTCATTTTTCTGAGATAGCAGAAGTGATAAGTTGCTAACAGCCATGGCGGACTGCTAGTGAAGCTCCGTGCGGCGGTCGGCGTTTTTGCGTCGCAGATCCGAAAAAGACCATTCTCGGATCTGCGGATCGTCACCCTGCCCCGCGGCGCCGGTCGGCACAACATGTGGTGGCTTAAAGAGCTGCAATTGCCACCAGATGTTGTGTTTTCGGGGGAAGATCGTCAGGGCGCGCGGCAGGCGGAAAACGGGGATGTCGGCGCCCCGCCCCTGTGCTACCCTACCGAAAACTCCCATTCAGGAAGAAGTCGGATCATGACGGGCGGGCGTGTAGTAATTGCGGGCCGTGGTTGTCGTCACGGTTATTATTATCTAGGTTGTTTTTACCGTGGTGATTTTACCGTGCGGTATTATTGCGAAGCGTGTCACTCATAAGTTTACCGGGTGACAATTTCAAACCGTGATAGTCATTAAAAGGGATACTGAGCATGACATCTAAACCGTCGCA
The DNA here is from genome assembly GCF_037948395.1 of Serratia nevei. Classification (NCBI taxonomy): domain Bacteria; kingdom Pseudomonadati; phylum Pseudomonadota; class Gammaproteobacteria; order Enterobacterales; family Yersiniaceae; genus Serratia; species Serratia nevei. Next base: position 51,860 of record NZ_CP149941.1, read on the forward strand.
ACAATTTGCCACGTTCTGGGCGGTGCTTGCCGAACTGGAGAGCAGCGGACACCCGCAAGACTCTCTGTGGATCAAGGCGGGCAAAGACGACACTGGGGAAATGAATTACACCGCACCGATCGCTTTCATCGCCGGTGACTGCCGCATGCTGGCACAGAAATGGGCTGATGGCACCTCGCATACCCTGTACGGTTACGACCGGCCGAATGCACCCGGCGCACCGGGGCCTACCGTTGAACGTGGGAACGGTGTGCACTACCTGCCGAGTTGTATAGTAGGGCTCGAACTTTTTCTGTCCTGATAAACAGGACTTTGACTAAGCCGGGTAGCGATTGGCCGGCGTTGCCGGCACCGGCGGAATTGAAGGGAAGACCATGAGCAAAGTACAACAGCATTATATTGACGAGACGAAGGCGCTGGCCATGTTTGATCCGCAGGAAGGGCCCGATCAGGAATCGCCGATGGTAGAGTGGATTTTGGCGACCTATCCCGGTATCGAGGAAGGGACTGAGGAATGGGAGCAAGCCGAACAGGAATATTGCGACTGGTGCGATTTCAGATCCGCCATTCTCGATCAAATCTGGTTTGAGGACTCGCTGAATGACATCGGCGATCGCTATGCGCATGCGCTTGCTGAACTGGATAATCTGCAGCCATTACAGGCTGGCGAACATCCGGGCATCGTGCGGCGCCTGGCGTATGCGCACTGCGTAACGGTCATGGAGGCCTTCCTGATGTATGCAGCGTGCGCATTGCTGAATTACCCTGCTCTCCTGGCGCGGTTCCACGAAAAGAAATCGGCATTTTTACGCGAGGATATCGTTAAGTCCTTGGATGCTGCATATCGACGTGAGAGGGATAATCACGAGCCATGTATATGGCACTGGCGTGAAGTGCCAGGTCAAAACGAACTGGAATTGACCGGTGAGACCTTGGCAGATCGTCAGATTTACAAAAGCAGGGCACAGGCAGCAATCGGCGCGCTGGCATTTCATAACCTCAAACGGGTTAAAAGCTACTTCACCGCAATGCTGACCACCCCGCCCGACTGGCCATTGGACGAAATACTGGAGGATCTGATCACTACCCGCCAGGATCTGGTGCACCGTAACGGCGTGACGAAGAACAACCAGCCCATCACCATTGCGCCCACCGACCTAGCTAACGCCGTGGAAATAGTGCGTCGTCTTATCACGCAGGCGCACGACGACTTACAGGCTGAAGTAGCGCGCCACCTTAAAACCGAAGAGGAATTCTGACCGGCAGGCGGCGGCGGAACTGAAGGGGCAAATTTTGCCGGTTATTGAAGGAGTATTATGAGATGGGCAAGGCATTACGCATCACGCTGGGGCAGCGCACCTTTACCAGCAAGAAAGCGGGCGTGGCGTATTTTATGGATCAGCGCGACACGGTCAAAGCGGGCGGCACGCTGACCGCCGGCGAACTGTTTGAGGAGCTCCGGGAGCTGTACACGCGCTATTGTGACAGCAGCCCGGAGTGGGCGCTCAATGGCCGGGAGATCACCAGTTTCGTCGTGGATCTTGAACGCCGCAGAAACGGCGCCACCTGGGCACAACACCTGTGCTACAAGGTTTGTTTCTCCAACCTGGAAGTGCGACCGTTCTCGATCGACAAGGCGCTGTCGGCCCTGTCCCGGAGCGGCGTACCATCCCAGCCAGCACAGACAGTAACCGATGAACGCTAAGCGGCTTGCCGGCCGGCCGCGCCAGGAGGTCACATGACATTTCCGAGCCTTCCAGGTCACCCGTTCGCGCCGTTGCCACTCGCCGGCGCCCCGGCGATGCCGGTGGCCATCGATTATCCGGCGGCGCTCGCGCTGCGCCAGATGGCGCTCGAGCACGGCGACTACCCGCAGTACCTGCTGGCTGTCGAGGTGATCGCCCTGCTCCACTATATTCCCGATCTGTATCAGCACAGCCTGATCGCCACGCTGTGGAACAGTGGCGCGCGCATCAACGAGGCGCTGGCGCTGACGCGGGCGCATTTTTCGCTGCAGGGCCCCTACCCTTATGTGTCGCTGGCGACGCTGAAGCAACGACAGGCCAGCGCCCAGCGCGGTGCCGGCGCGCCGCCGAAGAAGGAGCCGGTGCGCCGCCTGGTGCCCCTGTCCGATCCGCAGTATGTCAACCTGCTGCACAGCCTGTTCGCTACCTTCAAAATCCCGCTGGCACCGCGCGACAAATCCGGTCGCGCATTGCCGGCAGAGCCCATCTGGCGCGTGACTGATCGCACCGTGCGCAGCTGGCTGAATGAGGCGGTGGCGCGTGCCGCGGCCGACGGGGTGCAGTTCTCCCTGCCGGTCTCGCCGAAAACGTTGCGTCACAGTTATGCCATGCACCTGTTGTACGGCGGCGTGCCGCTCAAGGTGCTGCAGGGGCTGATGGGGCACAAGAGTCTCAAGTCGACCGAGGTGTATACCAAGGTGTTCGCCCTGGATGTGGCGGCGCAGCAGCGCGTGCAATTCTCGATGCCGGGGGCAGAGGCGGTGGCGATCCTTAAAGGTCGGCGCTGAATGACCGATAGGAGAAACAGGCAGGCCGGTCAAATGACCGGCCTATTTTTTTCCCTGGTGTTTTCTGGCGTACTGCATGGTTGGTGTCTCAGATGTTTAGTAACTCTAAACAAGTTTGATGTTAAGTGATGCTAAACATGTCGTCAATCCCTTATCTGACGACAGCCTATGGTTCCTCAACGACTGAAAGCCGCGCGCCGGCGAGCCGGACTCACCCAGGAAAAACTGGGGGTGCTGGCCGGTATCGATGAGTCCACCGCCCGCTCGCGGATCTCCCAGTATGAAAGCGGCACCTACACGCCGGCGTTCACGACGATGTGCGCTCTGGCACGCGTGTTGAACGTGCCGGAGTGCTATTTCTATATTCTGGATCAGGAATTTGCAGATAAGGTACTGGGATTATATGATTCCGGGAGTATGTGAACTTATGCTCATTTGATTATGTAATCCCATGATTATAGCATCATGGGATTATTTGATTATTCATTATCTTTCAGCCAGTTACTGATTAGTTCTATAGTGATTTCGGTCATTTCTTTATCTTGCTTCATACAAGCCAGCTTAAACCTTTTATGCAGGTCTTCATCGATGTTCATCTGCAGCTTCTTTGTCAGTCCTTTTGGTGTCTGAATTGCATGCAAAGCCGTGTCCAGCTGCTTATGTTTTCCCAGTTTCATCTTCATTGGATCAGCTCCAGGATTTCTTTGGTCATTACATCAATTTCTCCTTTCGCCTGGCTGTCTGTCGTGTCGTAGACGGTGCCGCCATCCAACATGGTTCTGATGTATGCTTGCCTCTGGCCAGTCCCTGTTTTCAATGCCGGAATGCCAGTATCGGCAATGGACTCTTTGAGGACTTCAAGCATTTTTGCAGACGACACTTTTTTGGTTATCAGGAACCGGGCAGTTATAGGTTGTAGATTCTGTCTCGCTTCAATAACAGCAATAATTGCGCTGCAGGCTGCAAAGTCTAACGGTGAAGGCGTTACCGGGATTAAAACGAGGTCGCTAACCATCACTGCAGCAGATGAGATTGCCGAAATTGCTGCAGCGCCATCAATGATGATGAAGTCATAACCTGTGAGCTGTTTCCGAACTGTGTAAACTTCCTTCTCGGAAGACGCTTCCGCCAGGTCGAACTTGCATTTATCTTCCTCATACCAGTTGGCAATACTTGCCTGTGGGTCAGTATCGACTACAACTACGCGGAATCCTTGTCTCGCCAGGCAGGTTGCAACGTTGATAGACGTCGTTGTCTTCCCGACCCCCCCTTTACCATTCAAAAATGAAATAACGTTAGTTTTCATACATAACCTCACTGTAGAGTAATCCTGTAATCCTGTAATCCTGTAATCCTGTAATCCTGTAATCCTGTAATCCTATAGTCCTCGGCGGATCTCCGATTAGAATCACATAGTTATTTGATTATGTAAATATGTAATCACATGATTTTGTAATCCTGTAATCCTGTAATCCTGTAATTCTACCCTCCGCCTCTCCGTCATCTTGTAATCTTGTGATTCTGTAATCCTATGATTTTATGATTCTGTAATCTTTTAAGGCTATGGCCAAGAAACTCTGTGTTGCCGTTGTTTCCATTGCTGCGTCACCCATTAACTCGCCGCGCCTAACATAGCCTCGCCTTAGTCTGCGGCAAGTATTCGCTACCGCCGGCTGCTTTACCCGTTCGCACTCCCTCCGCGTTGTTCCAGTCGCTTGCGCATGCGGCTTCAGCAGCCGTACCTGCCTCATCCCTTGCCGGCGTGGCTAGTTCTTGCGCTATGGCGAGAAATGGGTTCTCGCCTCCATAGGGAGACAACACCGTGAACAACCAACTTTCCTTCGATGCTTTTCTGACTACTGAAGCGCCAGTGAAAAATGAATCAAGAACCACGCCCAGTGAAGCCAGGAAACTATTTATCAAAACGTTCTCGTGCGTTGCTACTTACCATCGGCGCCTCGATGTTTTCCGCGACTTTATTCGGCTGGCTGCTAATGAACTTGACCTGGCACGCGTGCGATCGGAGGAGGGGAGGGAAGAGGCAATGCAGATTTGTAAACGGTATGAGGCTGCCGATTTAGAAAAGATGCAGCATTTGTTCTGTTTCCTGGTCGATGCGTTGGAAGCCGGAATGCATGACCTGTTGGGTGGAGTATTCATGGAACTGGAATTCGGCGCCGCATCAATGGGGCAGTTTTTCACGCCGCTTGAACTTTCGCGCTTGATGGCAAGGCTGACAATCGGAGAACACGTTAACGAGCTGAAGCAGCGACCGTTTATTACGTTGGATGAGCCGGCCAGCGGATCGGGAGGGATGGTGATCGCTGTGGCCGAGCACTTGTTAACGCAGGGCTATAACCCGCAGCAGCAGTTGTATATTCGTTGTACTGATATCGATCCGATGGCCGCCGATATGTGTTTTGTACAGCTCGCATTATTGGGGTTGCCTGCAACAGTTTATACCGGCAATACCTTATCCATGAGTATGTCGAAGGTTCGCCATACGCCGATTTATTACATTAATGGATGGGGTGAGAAACTTCGCTTGCTTGATATCGCAACTCGATTCCGAAAAGTGCTGCAAGCGGTTTAGTTTTAGGGAAGGGGAGACAGTTCTCCCCTTTTTGCTATTGGTTTCCGGCGACGTTGAGTCGCCAAAAACCAACGATCGGTCGCTTGCAGCCGGCTTCGCCGGCGCCGCTCTCACTGCCCGGCCGCTAAGGCGGCCGTTCGCTAAGGCAGCCAGGCTAAAGGCCTGGCACTTTCTGGTGTATCCCCTCAGGCCCGGCATCCGCGCAGAGAGACTGTCCCCGTGACAGACGCTGAGCCGGGGCGCCGCCGGCACAAGGGTACGCGTTGCCGGCGTCCTCACCCGTTCGCACTCCCTTCCTCCCTGCGGTCGTCAGGTCGCTTGCGCTGCGGCCTGCGGCGCCGCCCTTGTACCGTCAGCTGATACCCCGTCTCGGTCTTGTTGTCACGGCGCCAGGCTCCCCGCGCCGGCGAAAGCCAAAAGGGGAATACACCAGAAAGAAGTCGAAACGGGAAGGTTTATGACGAAGTTACTGAAAGAGTTTTTGGCCGAGCTGGCCATCAGCCAGAAGGCTAACACGCTGCAGGACGAGCGTGCCGAGGACAATTTGGCCCGCATTTCATTGGCTGCAGAGGTTGTTTTGGCTTTCTTAGAGAGAGGTCCGGGTGACGAACGCGACGTAGCGACGATTTTTGTAGATTTAATGGCCGATTTATTCCACTTGGGACACCGCCTGCACATGGCTGGCTTTTATGCCGATTTTCCATTATGGCGGCAGTCTGTATTACTCACCGCCATGGGCCATTTTGACGCTGAAATTACCGAGTGTTCAGAGGTTGAGGCAAATCATCCTCATGCGGCTTTCGCATTGCTGTCGTTCCTAAACAGTCGTAAGCAACCTGAGCAACACACCAGCGTATCGGCACGCCTACTTGCGACCGAACTGGTCATGATGAATACCCGCCTTGAATCGTTACCGAAAGCTAATGCACTGGCCGCAGTCATCGCCGAAATCTACAAGTAATCATTCGGGCGGTGAGCATGCCGCCCTGTTTAATTAGGGTATCAATATGAATAATAAGATTTATTTTAAGGGTAAAAAGACAATTGAGGTGATCACTCATGCGCGTCAACGCGGGTGTGATGTGCTGTTGATCAAGGATGAGGGGGTGTATTTGATGGCGGCATCGCATGCCAAAGGAAAGCGATTACTGGCCTATGCGGAAGGGTTGGATCCGACGACCCGTGACAGTAGCGATGTGTTTGATGACGCCTGCCGATTATGTGGCGGCGACGACTTTATGGAGCGGATCCCGTCGGACGACCCGACCTTTGACCATATGCTGGAGAAACAAGGTCATCTTGAGTTTCTCATTACACAAACCGAGTTCTGTATGACGTCTGTGGGTTAAAAGCAATGCCCGACTCGCATTCATGATTGTGACGCGGTGAGGAAAAACCCCTCTTGATACTCAATATGGGTATCAAGAGGGCCAGCTGGAGCATTCTTCAAAAATAAAGCTACTCAGTTTGATGCGTAACATAATGAACTGATGTGATAAAAACTCGTATTGAGTATATTAATTTACTCGGAATGAGTAATTATTGCTTGATGCGATCTCTGGTTTACTTATAATGATACTCAAATTGAGTAACTAAAGGGTTGTGAAATGCATATTTGCTGTGATGATGGTTCTACCAATGTGAAGCTGGCCTGGTATGTGGCGGGGGATTTGCATACGACCCTATCGCCTAATTCTTTCCGTCCAGGATGGAAAGTCGACGGCATCGGCAGCCGTCGCACGTACAACTATTCCGTTGAGGGTCTGAAGTACACCTTTGACGATGTTAGCCAGCAGGCGATCAGCACGACCAATATTGAGTATCAGTACGGTGATACCAATCTGCTCGCGGTTCACCATGCCTTGCTAAACAGTGGCATTGAGCCACAATCGGTTAAGCTGACCGTCACATTGCCAATCAGCGAGTTCTATACCGATGACTGTCAGAAAAACACAGTCAATATTCAGCGAAAAATCGACAACCTGCTTCGACCTGTGACGTTGAATAAGGGAGAAGCTTTTACGGTGACAGCAGTTGAAGTGATGCCTGAATCCCTACCCGCGGTGTTTTCTCTCTTGGTCCAGGAGAATGTTGGGGCGCTGGAAACGTCGCTGGTTATCGATTTGGGTGGAACAACGCTTGATGCTGGGGTGATCGTCGGCCAATTCGACGATGTGACGGCGATCCACGGTAATCCTACCCTGGGTGTTTCTATAGTGACGCAGGCAGCTCTAACTGCGCTGCGTATGGCGGACAGCGATACGAGCGCCTATGTGGCGGATACGGTGATCCAACGTCGTCACGATCGGGCCTTTTTGTCACAGCTGATTAATGATGCTTCCCGGGTTGATGACGTAATCGCCGCGATAGAGCACGGCATCACTCGGCTTGGCGATCGCGTGGTGAACGAACTGGCGCGATTCCGCCACGTTAACCGGGTTTGGCTGGTAGGTGGGGGCGCTCCGCTGATAGAATCCGCAGTCAGAAAAGCCTGGAAACTGCCGGCGGAACGTATAACGTTGGTCGAAAACCCGCAAATGGCGCTGGCGAGCGAAATGGCATTGTATAAACAAGAGGGATAACCGTGAGCGAAAACAGCAGTGATACCCGCCGAAAATTTACCAGCTATTTGCAGCTGGACTGCGAAGCAGATCGCCAGGCTCTGAATGTGGTTGAATCCATTTCGCAGCGAGTACGCGGGGATTTTCTGCGTAATGCCATCATCACAACGGCGGCATTACATCAGCTCGATTCACGATTACCTGTTTTGTTGGCCACGATGTACAACGGCCAGTTGACCAGTGAGCAACTGGTCAACCTGGTCAGTCAAACAACCGGCTGGAAACCCGAAATGGCCGCGATCCGCGACGTGGTTATGGCGTTGTCGGGTGATAATTGTCGATTGGTGGATCCGGTTGAACCTGTACAACAGCGTAACGAATCGGGGCCCCTGGATGAGGTTCGCAAGAAATTGGATAAATTGCTCTAAGGGGCAATTATTGCCGGTTTATCTGCTTTTTTATCTCATTTAGGGGGCAAAAATTGCCTGTTTTTTAAGGGGGGCAATTCATGGATGTTTTTGAGTTGAGATTATGGCGCGCCGGCCAATACTTTTCGCTGTCTGAGGTGCGTTCGCTACGCCTTGGAAGCCATTGGCGGCAAGAGGATGCCGCCAATGCTCTGGGGGTGTCAGAACGGACTTATCGGACCTATGAAAATAGTGGCGTGTCCCGAACAGCTCGCCTGGGGATCCAGACACTGATGCTGGTCCGCTTGTTTCCCGATTTGCGTCGAATGGAGCAACCGCAAATCGTTTTGCAACTGCAGGCGCTAACGCGCCATGATCAGACAACACCCCAGTCCAGGGGCGCGGTATCGCATATTATGCCTTCTGCAGGTATGAAGGCATGGCGAGGGGCGCTGGGTTGGACGCAAAAGCAGACCGCGGATTACCTTGGGGTTTCGCTTCGGACCGTCAAGAACTATGAGCAAGGGGTTTTGCCGCGTCGACTGATGTTGGCCGCACAGGCTGTTACGCTGGTAACGTTATTGCCGGTCTGGGCAACCTATCCGTCAGCCAGGTTACTGCAGGTTCTGGAGCAACTGGTTAATATTGAAGTGAAATAACACCCTGTTTATGGTGGCCAATTCTGGCCACTCAAAGGATCCCCGGCCTTGCCGGGGCCCCATCTTTGACTTCAACTTCTGCTGTTTGTATTTTTCCGCCCTACGGGCGGGGATCTAAATGGTATGTCGTCGCCTGGGCTTACGCCGTAGCCCGAACGTAGCCGTGCCGCTGCGCATGCAAGGGTACGCGTTGCCCATATCCTCACCCGTTCGCACTCACTCTCTCCCTGCTGTCGCTCGTTCGCTTGCGCATGCGGCTTGCGGTAGCGCAGCAATGTTTCGGGGAAATCGGTCAGCGCGCCTGGGAGCATGCACGTTACAGACTGGCGTTCGAGTTGGCGGTGGAGTATTCGTACAACTGACCTGCTGGACGATATTTTATCAAAAAGACCTGTTAACAGGTCTTTTTGGTGGTATAATAAGACCTGTTAAGCGGTCTTATTAAGTCGAGGATACCATGCCAAATATCATTCTGAGTGACACAAGCGCGAGCATCAGCGAGCTGAAGAAAAACCCTATGGAAACCGTTGGCGCCGGCGCCGGTTTTCCGGTGGCCATACTGAACCGCAATAAGCCAGAATTTTATTGCGTGCCGGCGGCGCTCTACGAGCAAATGCTCGATGCCCTCGATGATCAGGAGCTGGTCAAATTAGTTAATGAGCGCCGCAGCGAGGTACTGGTTGACTTCGATCTGGATCAGTTCGCATGACGTATACGGTCAAATTTCGTGAGTCGGCTCTGAAAGAGTGGGGCAAGCTCGACAAGGCGCTGCAGCAGCAGTTCGCCAAAAAGCTGAAAAAATGCTGCGAGAACCCGCATATACCTTCGGCAAAACTACGGGGGATGCCGGGGTGTTACAAAATCAAGCTGCGCGCATCGGGTTTTCGTCTGGTTTATGAAGTGATCGACGATTGCCTGATTATCGCGGTGGTTGCCGTCGGCAAACGTGAGCGCGGCGATGTGTACCAGTTGGCCAGCGAACGTCTGAAATGAAACAGGGCGCAGGCCGTAGGCTTGCGATAAATATAAAAGTCATTGGAATATAAAGGATTTATTTGAATGATAGTCGCAAAACCGATCTCGAGCAAAGAACCAGACCTGTTGGTAGGAAATGAACACAAAACACTCATAATCAAGGATTTATCCGGCGTTGTACTGGCAAGCTTCAAGCCTGATGGCGCTGGCTGGACGCATGACCAATTGCTGGCCATTGATATCCACAGCATGGCGCCAGAGGGATGGGATGCCTACCTGGCTGATGATTGGATAGGCAGTTCAGAAATATAAACTTGCAACAAGTCGCTCTCGGAACACCTTTCTTGTAACTCTTGTGAGCTTCCTCCGGTGGCTGGCCGCACACGTCCAGCCATCAGCCCAACTCAACTAGCCGCCCGCCTGCGGTCGCCAAGTCTCGCCGAACCCGCGTTGCGGTTTCGGGCCAGTCGGCTATGGTCTGAAAGCCAACTGCAAGATCAAAGACTAGCGCTTGCAGCCGGCGATGCCGGCGCCGCTCTCACTGCCCGGCCGCTAAGGCGGCCGTTCGCTAAGGCAGCCAGGCTAAAGGCCTGGCACTTTCTGGTGTATCCCCTCAGGCCCGGCATCCGCGCAGAGAGACTGTCCCCGTGACAGACGCTGAGCCGGGGCGCCGCCGGCACAAGGGTACGCGTTGCCGGCGTCCTCACCCGTTCGCACTCCCTTCCTCCCTGCGGTCGTCAGGTCGCTTGCGCTGCGGCCTGCGGCGCCGCCCTTGTACCGTCAGCTGATACCCCGTCTCGGTCTTGTTGTCACGGCGCCAGGCTCCCCGCGCCGGCGAAAGCCAAAAGGGGAATACACCAGAAAGAAGCCGTTGCGGCTTCTGAGTTACTGACTAACGGGAGTGGTTATGTCAACGATCGAGCAACAGCAGCAACAACAAATGGTTTTTTATATTCCGGGAACAACGTGGCCACTGGATGTCGCAATCTGGCTGGAAGATCGCTTTGTCACGTCGTCAGGCAAAACGCTTGAACAGCTACAGCAGCGTAATCCTGCATGTATTCTGGTGTCGTATGAAGAAGCGAAGCGCGGTATGTATGAGGCCGCAAGTCTGCCTGTCCGTCGTATCAGCAAAGATGAGTACATGGACAAGTTGGAGATGTTGCCGCCGCTCGATTGGAAGTATTTTGATGGCCACGAATCTTTCAAGATGATGGAAATGTATTGCGGGAATATTACCGATATTTTCGCCCAACTTGGCAATAGTTATTTTGCGATGCGCGATCATGTTTCGTTACCACATGCTGAGATCATGCAGCGTGTGCGTACATTTATCGATGCCGAGTCAGCGGCCGTAGCATCCTGAATAGTTTCCCTCGGTGTTGGCAACGCCGGGGGATCCTCGATAAGAAGGAAATCGACAATGATTATTGATGACTATATCGCGGCGATCGGTCGTAAAATTTTAGAGCAATGGCAAGAAAATAAACCGGTAATTATTCCAGCTCTTAAAGGTTTTGAGTGGGCACAGCTGCTCCGCTACTTAGAACTAAAACGGGGCTATGCGTGTTGATTCATGATATGAACTGAGCCACCCAATTGGGTGGCTTTTTATTCCGGCTGTCGCCTTTCAGCGGCGTCGAGCCGCTGAAAGGCGAACAAAACGCTTGCAGCGGGCTAAGCCCGCGCCGCTTTTGCAGTTTCCATCAAGATGAAAACTGTAAGGCTATCAGGCTCCGCCTGATGTTACGTTTTGGTGTTTCCATTTCCTCTTCGGTGCTTAGCGGCATGTCTTTTGCTGTGACAGACCTTGTGCCGGGGCACCTACATCGAAAGGGTTCGCTATCGCCGGCCATCCTTGCCCGTTCGCACTCACTCAACGCAGTTTCGTTCGCTTGCGCATGCGGCCTGCGGTGTCGCCCCTGCGTTGCAGGTTTATACCCCGTCACGGTCATTGCGTCACAGCACAAGACGCGCCACTCCGGCAAAACCGGAATAAATGGCAACACCGAAAACAGACTGAAGGGGATGAATATGAAACGACTGTATAGTGGATTTCGCCAGGCAAATGTGATCCGTAAAACTCGACCATTAACAAATGATGAGTTATTCCGTCACGTACCAAGTGTCTTCTCTGAAGAAAAACATGCATCACGTAGCGAGCGTTATACCTACATACCAACGATTAATTTGTTGGATAGACTCCGCGGAGAAGGTTTCCATCCATTTTCTGCTTGCCAAACAAAAGTTCGCGATGATGATAAACGTGGTCACACGCGACACATGCTAAGGCTTCGTAGAGATGGTTTCGGTCAAAATGATGAAGTTCCTGAGATTATTTTACTCAATAGTCATGATGGGAGTAGCAGCTATCAAATGATTCCGGGCATATTTAGATTTGTTTGTAACAACGGTTTAGTGTGCGGCGACACGTTCGGGGAAGTCCGTGTTCCTCACAAAGGAGATGTTGTTGGACGAGTGATAGATGGTGCTTATGAAGTGCTAAGTTTATTTGAAAAAGTAACGGGTTCTCGTGATGAAATGAAGGGGGTCTTTCTTGATAAAGATGAACAACATGTTTTTGCTGAAGCTGCATTAGGTTACAAATATTTTGGAGAACATCAACCAATTACCGCAGAACAGGTTCTGAGTCCGCGACGTTGGCAAGATAAGAAAGATGATTTGTGGACGACGTTTCAACGGGTTCAAGAAAACATTATAAAAGGCGAAATACCTGGAATCAGTGCCAACGGAAAACGAAACAGAACTAGGGCAGTAAATAGCATAACTGGTGATGTAAAGCTCAATAATGCCTTGTGGAAAATGGCTGAAACAATGAAAAATTTGAAATCTTAAGGGTAGGATTATGGCGGTGATAGTGCCGCCTGATATTAATAAATATGAAGCGACAAATTGAATTTAAACGATGCCTTGTTTGCAGTACAGATCACTTGACGTATGAAGATAATTTGATTTTAAGTAAAGCGAAAAGTGAGAACTGGGTTCTTGGTTATGACTACGGATTTGTTATTGATTTATGGAAAAGGCATTATTTTATTTTGCATGCAAAACGATTCGGATTATCTAAAGATTTCAGAAAGCTTATTCTTAATCTTATAAAAAAACATGATATAGAAATGATAAAATTCGATTGCGACGCTGATGTATTAGAGGGTGTTAAACTGCATAAATCTGATTACTGGTGACCCGGTTTTAGCCGGTATCGGTATCGAACCGATACCGGCTAATCTAACGACATTGTGCTAAATAAAATCAAATCACATTTTTTGTTGTTCTGTCGTGTTTTTGTCTTTCAACTGACCCTTTTTTTTTCTTCCTGATTTGATGGGAGTTGTGCTTTTTATAATTTCATTTATTGCTCTTTCACTAACTACGATTTCACAGCTTTCAAGTGCTGACTTGATATCCTTTGCTGTGTACCCTTTTTGAGTAGCTAGCAATATGATCTGTTCCTTGAGTTCATCCAAAACTTCCTTTCCGCTTAACCTCTCTTTGCTCAAGTCTGGCAAGTCTGCCAGTGATACTTTTGCCAACTCAACTTGTTCTTGACTGTATTGGTTCTTCGTAGCCATTTCTCTTTCCTGTGCTAGTCATCAATCAACTTGTCTATCAATAATATACGTCAGTGTCATCATGACACAACAGGCAAATTTGTTCTCTCATGGTGTAATGACAATCCAGGCAAAGTAGGCCATAATACGTGAATCCGGTTTAAAACACGGGACAGGATATGTTTTGTAGCACCGCCTGCACGCAGTCGGCTCTACAAAACGTCCTGGTCAGGGCAGAGCCCCGACACCCCACGAGACTGTAAACTGACGAGACTGATAGGGATAACATCACCATGAGTAAAAGCGAGCGCCGGAACAGAACAGCCCTGCTGCCCAGCATTCGTTGCTTCCCAGAGGAAAAGTCAGTGATCCAGGAAAAGGCGACCGCGGCCGGTTTAAGTATCGGGGCGTACATGCTTAAGTGTGGCCTCGGTCGCCGAATCGATGCTCGTTGTGACGTTGAGCTCATCAATGAACTACGCCGTTTAGGCGGCCTTCAAAAACACCTTTTCAACGAGGGGAAGGGGAATGTAAGTGATGCTTTCAGTAAGCAGTATTCGGATGTGCTTATTGCGATAAAGAAAGCCATCATCGCAATCGATATGGACATGACCAATGAAGGTGATAAGGCATGATCCCTATCGTTCCTGAGAAGCGCAGAGATGGGCGTTCCAGCTTCATTCAGTTGGTCAGTTATCTGACGCTGCGCGATGAGGATAAGCCTGATTTACCTATCTCTCCTGAGAATCCCTATGTTCGTCCATCGCGTTCAAAAGCTGCAATCTTTGACCGCCTGGTAGGGTATCTTGATCGTAATGCTGGGGGGGATCAACAGACCCTTTTGGCTATGTTCGCAGACGGTACGCAGCAGGTTAAATCAGGCGAAGTTGTGTGTGAAACGAACTGCTTCAGTCTGGAAACGGCATCGGCGGAGATGAACGCCGTGGCTATGCAGAACACTCGCTGCGTCGACCCGGTTTATCACTGCATTCTATCGTGGCGTGAAGAGGATACTCCGACCGATCAGCAAATTTTCGAGAGTGCACGTTATTGCATTAATCAGCTGGGAATGGCTGATCATCAGTACGTGTTTGCTGTCCACCGGGACACCGATAACGTCCATTGTCATATCGCGGTTAATCGTATCCATCCCGAGTCCTATCGTGCGGCCAACATGTATAAAGATGTCGACACACTTCACAAAGCCTGTCGTCATCTTGAGTTGGAGCATGGGTTTACACCAGATAGCGGGGCATGGAAAGTGAATGATCAGCAGCAGGTTGTTCGTAGCCAAAATGACTTCAAATCTATCCCACGTAAGGCTCGTCAGCTGGAGTATTATGCAGATTCAGAAAGCCTCTTTAGTTATGCCGTAGGTGAATGCCGTCAAGCGATCGGCGACATCATGGCAGATCCTGAACGCCTATCCTGGCTGAACCTCCATAATGAATTGAATCGTGCAGGTCTTGTGATGAAACAAAAGGGAGAAGGATTAGCCATCTACTCGATTCAGGACTCGAGCTTGCCACCTATTAAGGCTAGCAGCTTGCACCCTGATCTAACACGTTCCTGCATGGAACCGTATTTGGGCGAGTTCACTTCCACGCTTGATGTTGATGCTGTGGCATCTCCTAAGCAGCCAGAATACGTATATGATCCGCGTTTCCACGCACGCGACCTGATGGCACGGGTTGAACGTCGCCAGGCCAGGGCCGAAGCAAGAGAAGATCTTAAAGCCCGTTATCAGGCGTACAAATTGGCATGGGTTCGACCAAAATTGGATGCTGATGTAATCAAAGCCCGGTATAGAAACTTGTCCAAACGTTTTGCCTGGCGTAAGGCTAAAGCGCGGGTCGAATTACGCGATCCGCTTCTGCGCAAACTGACGTATCACATTATCGAAGTTGAGCGAATGAAGGCTATGGCCGCATTGCGATTAGCCATTAAGGAAGAGCGACAGGCGTTCAAAGCTGCTCCAGAAAACCGACGTCTGTCATATAGAGAATGGGTTGAACAACAGGCGTTGATGCACGATCAGGCTGCAATTGCTCAGTTGCGTGGATGGTCCTATAGATTGAAACGCTCATCCCTGACTTCGAGTGTTTCTTTGAATGGGATCCGTTTCGCGGTCTCGGATGACAGCAAACCATTAGCCATAGACGGTTACCAGACCCGAATCATGCGAGACGGTGTGGTTCAGTATGTTCAGAATGGGGTTGTTCAATTGCAGGATCGCGGTGAGCGCATTGAGGTTGCCGATCCTCATGTTGAGGATGGACAACACATTATTACCGGGCTGGTGATAGCGCAGAGTAAATCGGGTGAGGAGATGGTACTGGAGGGCGATCGTCAATATGTCCAACAATCTTGCGAACTTGTCTCTTGGTTTAATGAAGCGTCAGGAACTTCCCTGCCATTAACAGAAACCAGTCAAAGAACGCTTGCAGGATATGGAGCATTGCCAACCGAAAATTCCCATGGAACGACTGATGCAAGTGTTAACGAGCGGCATGAACTGGATGGTTATATCCAGCGGCCAACTGGTCCTCGTCCTCACTAATTTTTTGAAAAAAAAACCGACTGCAGGCTGATAACCTGAGTCGGCTTTTTATTAATGTAGGCGTGAGTATAACGTCTTCAGCATGGGTTGGTAGGCTTGCCAACCCTCGTCATCGTTCCCTTCAAGCTCTGTGAACATATCGATAAGGCGGTGAAAAACGCTATCGTGCTTTTCCTCTGTAAGGATATCTGGAGCTGGGAAATGGTTGAGTAGCCTGGCAGCTTCGTCATGCAACGTTTCGATGTGAGTTTGTGATTTTTTATCTTCTGTATTCTTTAATTTCTTCTCTGCCAGGACAATCAACAGGGTGGCGCATAGTCGAACCATCTCAATGTACCCGCGTTGATAGTCCATGGTGTCTTCACTCATTTTAGTGCCTCAATATCCTGGGATTAACGGTTGGCTTTCTTGCCAAAGTCGTTCGAGTTCTTTCTGGTATACGGCGACCAGATTGGGGTGATTGTGAATGACCAAAACGTTCTCAGCATTATCGCGATCGGCGGCAGTTAGATAGTTATAGCTGCACAGTATTATCATCGACCAACATCGGCTTATTGTGCATGATGGCGTCTTGGCCATTGCTCGTACAGAGATACCTTTGTTGGTAAGGTAAGTGGCAACGGTATATTTTGCGTTAGCTTCGGCTTCTACCACAATGCGGAAGTTTACTCCTCGGCGTTTTGCTGCAACAAGCGCTACTATTGCGGCAGCTGTTTAGCATTTACCCATATCGCTCCTCGCGATGGTGTTCGGACGTAGCTAGAGCCTTGGCTATGTCCTTTGACACTCTTATTGGTTTTGGCGCCGTAGGTTGTTGTTTCCAACGTCGCTTGTGTTGCTGCAATGCCTCCCTGGCGGCTTCAAACAGTAAAATACCTCGTTGTGCTGGCGTATAACTGACGTCTGCCCGGTGATTAAGATCCAGAGATAGCGCCACTGCGCTTTGCAATACAGGGTCCATCAGGCCGTTGCAGGTTGTTTGAGATGGTGGTGATTCCAGGCGTGTTAGGATGGTTTCGACTTCTTGCACGGACGGCGGCAGCTTTTTCTTGAGCGTGGGGTTCGCATCCAACAGTTCTGCTTCTGTTGGCATATCGAGGTTCACAAACCGGTTGATACGCATTGGCAGTGCTGAAGTCATCTTATCGTCATCTTGGATATAGATGGCATTACTTGGGATCAGCGCGCTTTTGAAAGAGATCATACCTTCGCCAGGGTTCATATCTTTCAAATCACCCAAATCGAGCCGGTCCTTTTCCCTAATGACGTTACTGCCGGCATCCTCGAAATGTGGCGTGATGAGCCCGCCTTGCTGCTCTACGGCTCCGAGTTCAGAATAGTACCCTTTACCGCCGGTAATTCGTGCTAGTTCGAAAGTATCCTTCTCGTCCTGCAACGTCATGAACCACTTTGTCAGTAGGTTGGCGTTTACGGTCATGTACTCGCCCTTGTGCTCGGCGATGAAACGTTGGATGTCCTGTGCTGATACGATGAGCATATAGCCCAGACTGCGCATCTGGCTTGCCAGATTATCCATTCCAGGACCGAAATAGGCGCCCAGCTCGTCCATGGCGATCGGGAACGGGAAATTTCCTTTGTATTTTTTGACGATCAACACATCGTTAATCAAGCCCTCAAGCTCAAACCCCAAATCCCTGGCCATGGTCATGCGTATCGCCGAAATGTAGAGTTTGCCAATATTGGCAGCTTCACCTTTAGATAACTCCAACGCAGGAATGGTGGTGCAGAGGATGCGGTCGTTATGCAGAACGTCCTCAATATCGACGTCGCCGGCGTCAGTAGAGAAAATATGGCCGTAGAGATCGTTAAACATGGTCAGCATGCGGTTGAATTGCTGAATGAGATAGCCATGCTGGTCGTAAACGCCTTGTTCCCACTCAGAGGGGCGGCTGATAAGTTCGATTCTAAAGCCTGCCAGCGTGTTGAAGTAGTTTTCCAGCGGGTTATAAGCCTCCTGATGCCAACCATCCCTTTTGGCTTCCAGATAGAGCTCCGCCAATTTTCTCAGCGGCAGGTATTCCTGAATGACCCGTTGGGAGATCCGCCGCTTTTCGCGTTTGCACTTGTAGTAAACCGCATAGACCAGCGCGGCTAGCATTGATTTGGCCTTGTCTTGCCAGCCTTGATCGCCGCTGCCGGCAGGCGGCAACATGGATTCCATCAACTGAATGATTAACGTGGTATTGGCAGTGCCGAACAAATTTATGGTGTTAGAAGGCTGGCGCTTTTTGTCATTCAGCAGCAGCTGCAGCAGCTTATCGGAACCGCCAGTCATGAAGTTGAGGACGTAGAAATCATCCTCACGCCCAAATCGGCGTGCGAGTGACCACATGGCGAATGCCAAGGTATTTTGTCCCTTACCATCAGAATAACAAATCCCCCGGCCCCAACAGATAGCATTGAGGAAGACTGATAACAGCGCTTCCGTTTTCCCGGAACCTGTAGTTGCCAATAGCAACATGTGCCTCAGTGCATCATCGAGTGTCAACCACAACTCGCGTGCAAGGGCTTTGCCTCTGGCAAAACCCAGGCACATCACACCTGCCGCGCGCTGGTACTTACGGGTTCGCACCACATAACGGAAAAATCCGCCGATGCCGTTCCGATATTTTGGCATTTCACGTTCAGTGGTCAGATCCATGCCACCTATATCAGTAGGTAAGCGTAGCGGCATGCGAAATGGCTGATCGCCGAATAGCATTAACTGCAGTAGCGCCGCCGGCGTTGTGAGCAGCAATGAGGCCGGAGAGTGTATAGCGAGTCCAATGGCGCCGGCGAGAGAAAGCTGAACGCCTATCGGTGAAAGTAATGCATCTTGAATGATGGTTTGGCCAAGGGGGCGCCGAACTCGACGGACATCGACTTCTACAGGCTGAGACATAGGTGTTCCTGGTGGTCTATCGGTGATGGGGCCCGGAGCTGAGTCCAGGCGAACAATTATGGGGTGACGATGGTTTGGCTGAGGAATGCATCTAGAGCTTCATCGCTTTTCAGGGATGACAACGGGATATAGCGTCCATCATCTGCGATCAGTGAGGGGGTGCCCGGCAAATTGTAGATGTCGAAGGCCTGATCGTTTTTGGCGATTGCCTGATTACCGGCATCACAGGTTATGTTTGATTCAGTGTTTTCACCAGGTGAAATGCCTGCATCAGCCTGGAAAAGTTGTTTCCATAATTGGCGCCGATATTGCGGTGCCTGGCAAAGCACAGGGCTCACTTGGTCGACGGTTTGCTGTTTTCCGACGAGTGTGACCGGGAAGATCTCAATATTGAGTCTTTCGGAGAGCGCTTCCAGGGCCGGCTCAATAATTTGGCAGTTGTGACATAACGGATCGGCAAAAACGTAGAGGGTACGCTGATGCCCACTGGATAGGGGAATGGTGTACTGCCCTGTTTTTGCCGCATTACGTAGTGCCTTGGCAACGGCCTGGTACTGGTCTGCTGTTACTTTCAATTCCGGCTGTGGGGTTGCAGCAACGGCATTCTCCAGCGTGTTTGGCGTAACGTGCTGCGTTAGTGGTGCTGACATATCCCTCAGTTGATTCGAATACCAGGAGCCTGCTATAGCCATGCTGAGGGCTATGGCGCTCATCATGTAACCTAATCGTTTCCAGCAGCGGCGATATGCTTGGCGTCGGTGTAGTAACGCTGCATTAATCGCGTGAAGCATCTCAGCAGCATCCTTCGTTCCACAGCCCTGTAGGATTGCCGCTGGGCCAAGGTCACGATTATCGTGCCAAATGGCGTCATCTTTTAGGTAGAAACGAGGATACGGACCGGGATCGAGTATGGCGACCACCTGGTCGTTTTCTTGTTTGTGATTAAATACGGACAAGGTTCTGCCCTGCAGTGAAGCAGTATAATTCGATTTCATTGTCATTGGCTCTATTGTGTGGGCTTATCTCGCCCGAGGAATGAAGTGGGCGCGGCCTGGTTTTGGGGGGGAGGTATTCGCTCCAGGGATAGTGGCTTTCGTCTGCAGTGGTGCTGTTTCGCTGGCAGTTTTCACCGTAGTGTCCGCTAGAGGCTGCAATATCACGATTGGAGTATCTTCATCTTCATCTTCATCGAAGACCTGTTCACTGAGGACAGAGGTATTCGTCGTGCGATTATCGATGATCAACCCGACACTGCGAAGTTCGTCCTCCAGGCCTTTAATGGCTTTATCCATCCTGTTTTCCGGCACGGGGATTGATGTGTGAAGGCGTTCCTCCATCTGAGCTACAACGGTTTCCCAGTTAGCGACTGCAATGACTCCTGCACCTTCAATAAAGGCCTTCGGGCGTCCCGTTGAGGCCAGGGTGTACCAAAGTGGCCGATCGAGACCTTTGAGCCAACGAAATCGAGCGCATGGCAGGCGCATATCCCGGTTATGTAAGGCATAAAGCGCGGTACGTGTTGTTGAATGTTGGTGAAGCCAATCTTGAGCAGCTGGTGTCTGCGTTACTTTTCCGAATGCCTTGTTGGCGAGCTGGAGTAGAGGATATCCCCTTTGTCCTTTGTCCCGCCTGCTTTTGATAAGGCATGAACGGTTCAGGCTATCGAGCAGAGCTTCAGCAGCTTTGCGATCGTTTAGAAATGCGACTAGGCCAAATATGGCAACCAGAGCTCGCTCATGGGTGCTAAAGCTGGAAAAGCTTTCTAACGGAGTGCCAAGTTGGCACTCAAACGCAGTTTGTGTTCTATGGGCATCAAGGCGATCACCAATAATCAGCTTGTGTTCAACGGCAAATTCTTCCGGCCACTGGGCGCTGCGATGTTCTGGCGGATCAACGTTCAGCAACTGTGTCTTTTTATCGCCATAGCAGAGTGCCGGTATGATGCTTGGAGAAAAGCGCGCCATGATATGGGGCAAGGAATAGACATCAATATGGCGTCGAGTCCGATTCCGCGGATGATTGCGCACCATGAGCAGTCCGCCCAAAACAATCATGGCCATCGGCACCATTAAGATCCCCGCAGTATTATTCATAACGTCGATAAACTTACCCCATGATAGTTGATTGACTTGACTGCCTGCCCAAGCAAGAAGGTTGAGCTTTTCAGCGACCTGGTTATGGAAACGAGGGTAGTCACACAGCGACCACAGTTGATAGAGCAGCCAACAGCACCCATACATTATGGGGGGTTGATAAATCCAAAGCAGTAATGCTGCCAAAGCGGCAACGAACAGCAACATAAGCCCTTGCTCGTTACCGGCATTGGGCTGAAGTTGACTTTTGGTGTTCATGAATTACTCCAATATGTTTAAACCCCGTCATAGTGAAAATGACGAGATTTAAATAAGAGGTTGCACCAAACAGGGAAGTTGGAAAAGAGAGAGCGCCAGGAAAGGCGCTCTAGACTATGAGTTGAGTTTAAATATTAAAAATGAGTTAATAAGCCAAGGATTTTTGTTTCACAAACTCGTTGAAAGTGTTTCCGGAGTCTTTTTCTGGCCGATAAGACGACGACAGTAAAGCATCCAACTTGCGACCAAAGTTCATGCATTTACTTTCCGTTCCTGCACTGATGCGGAAGTAGGGGAAGTAAACGTCATTAAACTTCAGTGTGAGCGAATTTCCATTGCACTCATACCCTGAAAGTTCGAGTATCGTCTTTCCTCGGTAAATGGACTCAGTAGTTGACACCAACAGTATGGTTCCGCTTCTAACATCAATACCTAAGTATTTACCTGCATCCAGGGTTTTGAGTTCATACTCTTTGGTTGGAGAAAACTCATTGCACTTGAAGGCTTCGATTGCGTTACGTGTTTTTGATTTTGATTTTTCTTGCACTTTCGCAAATGCATAAATGAACGTTACGCCAATTGCCAGGAAGATGTAAGGCCACGATGGGTTGCTTCTTGCGTCGGATACGATAAAAAGAACCATTGAAAAGAGTAGGCAGCCTACACCAGAGGTTAAAGTAAAAAGTAAAAAGAGTGTCCTTAAGTGATTTTGGTATTTCGTCATTTTATACCATCCCCATTTCCATTGTTGTTACTTCTCATATTAGATCTTACACCAGGAGATCTTTGTAGTCCATTTGAAAAGCCGGCAAAGATACTTTTTGTTGATTCAACCATACCACCAAGAATGCTTGCAGCTTCACGACCGCCGAGCCATGAGATGATGTAGTCAGGCATGGTCACTTGCAATCCGAATACACGGGTAACTGTAGTGGTACATATGCGAGCATAAAGAGTGAGAATACCAATTAAAGAAAATATTCCGGTAATAGAGTTTGCTTGAACGTTCGCAATGGCAGGCCCTAGCATGAGGTTGAGTAGTGTACCCATTACGATCAACGTTATGCTTGCAAAGATAAATCCGAAAACCATTAACATTGGCCTAATCATAACGTCAATGAGAAATATATATCCATATGCAGAGCGATGGCCCCTATCTCCTTCTGTACCGATATGAGTTGCCGCCCATAATGTACCACCAGTGACGCCAACAAATACACTGACTATCCAGTTAGCCGCCGCTGTTAGCCAATAGATGAATGGTATAAATGGCAGGTAGATTGACAGGCTAAAACCAATTCCGAACAACAAGAACAGAATAAAGTAAACAATCGGAGAAAGGGCATCCAACCCAGCAGCGATACCTTGAGTAGCATTACCTGAAAAGGCGCTGGCTAATTGACCCCAAAAACCTTCAGTGGAAACTGCAGCAAGAATTTTCGCACCAGTGAATATGCCTAGTGCAGCTTCGGCTCCGCCTAACGTGATATCACCAACAAATTTCATTTTCAGCATTGGGTTCATTTGGTTTCCAGTACCAAAGTCACTGCCTAACTCTGATGTCGCGATAGCGTTCGCTAATTTCTGCATGGGGGAGTTCAAAAAACCGACAAAAACTGCACTGGCCTCAGATGCATCTAAGGATTGCTGGGTATCTTTAGCGCTTTCTGTCCCGAGTGGAGGTACAAAAGAAGTATTTTGCTTTTGAGTTCGATATACGGTGAATACATTATTAAATAGATCGCTTACGCCAACTTCTCCAATTCCAGAACGACCAGTAATCACGGGTTTTAGCTGTACGGCATCGTTAATTTTATTATTTGCAGTGGCAAATGTTTGATACCACGATCCGAGGGCAAGCCACCCGCTTTTCTTCAACTGAGCGGCCAATACATCAGCCAGTTCGCTGGTTTGGCCTTGAGCGTTTAGGGTTTGATTGATGCGATTTTCGTAGGCCTGTGCGGCCCTTTGGATGTCAGTTTCGGCGTCCGGGAGCGCGCCAGTCCCACTGTTCTGCTTGTTGACTAATGCCGTTACAAACTGAGCGGCGGCTGTCGACAGGTTGTTTTGCATTTCATTCATGGCGCTCCGTTGTGCGCTGATAATGCTTTCTGTGTTTACAGGGGCAGGGAACAACCAGCCAGTGGTTTTGTCGGCGAGGCTTTCCGGCAGCCGAGCTGCGCCGCACAATGCACTCCCGTTGCCGATCTCAAAACCATCGGTCAGGGTCTTGATGCCCATTAGTGGTGTGCCAGCCTGGCCGTATTGCTGATACATGTCACGCAGTTCGGTGTTGATACTGTACATGCACAGGTTCATTTCATAGATGGTTCGCGCGGCACTGACAGTTTGCGGTGCCACGGGCTGTACGACTAGGCTGTAGCCGTCCTTGAGAAGATCGACCGTGCGGTCGGTTACCACGTTCGCGCTGCCAATGCCCATAACGGATGCCGCCCACAAAAATATCAGTTGAGCGATAGACCAGCCTGACACGGTTGGCACCAAGGTCATGAACCCGGCTGCTGTGCTGACGGGACCGACCATTGAGCTCCCTTGGCTGAATACTTTGCCGCGCTGGCCGGCCTTGACCAGGTGCGTGAGGGTGACCACCAGGAACCACACCACGGCGATCGCCATGACGATACCGTTAAAAACAAAGAACAGTTCACCGACCATGCTGGTTTCGGTAGATAACGGGTTGGTGACAACGTCACCAAAAATCATAACCAATGCCTGACGAGACAGATCATCGGTGCGTTTAGCCGCCTGCTCGATGGTGCTGAAGCTGACTGCGGAATCCGCGTGCGCGCAAAGGCAGAACAGGCCCAACAACAGGCCTGCTGCAAGTTTTCGAAAGGCATTCATAAGATTTCACCAGTCGGAGTGCCTGACGTAAACAGGCAAGAGGAAGTTATTGGATCGGGCGTTCGTACCGTAGAAGAACTTGCCACCAGGTGTTTTCCCGCAGAAAGTCGGTCAGGCTGCCGGCTTCCTCCTTGGAAAGGCGTTGATTGCGTAATTGCCATAGCCGCCAGGTGGAAATAAACGCTTGTAGTAATGGTATCGCTGCCAAAGCGAACAGTGTAAAACACAGTGTTGCGGTCCGGATCAGCAGAGTTGGGGTAAATATCTCGCTGCCCAGAACCAGCAGAACGACCGACAAAGCGATCAGTATTGGTACTGCACCAAGAGCGAGACACAGATGCTTGCGGCGCCTGAATCTGTTTATCAAGGTGATCACAGACTCGCCGCTGGCGGCCACTGCCTCCTCAAACTGTAGCGCGGGGAGTGTCTGTTGATGTTCAATCCGGTAGCCGTAAGTAAGCATCAGACTGCGCTTCAAGTTATTGGCGAGTGAAGGGCCAATTTTAGTCGCCGCGTAACGTAGTTCCGATAACGGTAGGAACAGATTTGCAGTGAAATACAGTCCCTTGCTGGCGCGCTTCCAAGACGTTTTAGATTTCGGGGATTGGTCAGTCATTACGAGCCCCTCCGGCGCTGAGTTCGTGCAGCTTGGCCTGCAGTTGTGGACGATAAACCTCGTTGGCATTTAGGCCCAGTTGTTGGCCTTGCAGGACGTTGCCTTTTTGCAGCTGCTGCTTTATCCCCAACAGCAACCAGTTTTGTTGCGCTTGCACACGGATAGATTCGCGCGCCAGGTTGTCGCCGTCCATCGCCTGCAGGTCGGTTTGATAGTCGGTGTTGGCATAGCGCCGACCTACGTCGAACTGCTCAAATTCCCGCTCCGACATCATCCCGGTACGCCTGGCTTCATCAGATGCTGTCTGGTTGAAGTAGGCGGCAGCTGATGGGGTCTGCATCACTTCTTTCAGCACCTCGCGTGTTGCTTCACTGGGTTGACTGGAGGCCACCATGGCCAACATGGGTTCGCGTGCCGCTGTGTTCACTGCTTCGTACTGCGTCATCAGGCCTATATATTGGCGGCCGGAGGCGCTTTTTACTTCGCCTTTACTGAGCTGTTTCCCGGCCGAGGCTGGAGCACTGTTAAGTGCGTAAGCCATTGCTGCGTCGGTCTGTTTCTGATCGAAGGTTAAATCAGGCGCTTTGCCTTCAGCGCCAGCACCATCGAGTAGAGACGTAAACCGCTTATCACCCCCTGGCAATTCAGATAGGCGGGTGCATACTCCCGTGCCGCCGTAAGCAGCCATATCGGTGGCATCGCAGTAATCGGCATGTACGCCTGCGGCCCGAAAGGCTGTCTGTTCTGGTGCTGGAGCCGGGGCGGTCCATCCTTGGCGGATCATGGCATTGTTGATTCCCTGGCCCCGCGACAGCGCACTTTGTCGCGCGCGAGCGCGACTTTGAACTTGTGTGACCATGCCAGAACCAGATTCAGTACACAGGCTATCCGGTATGGTATAGGTTCGGCGCGATCGCTCGAGGCGTTCGGTTTGACGAGCAAAAATATCTTGATCGCGTTGTGCTTGTGCTGCCTGTTCGATTTGCGTGGCGATCTTGCCGCCGTTTTGGTTGATGGCGGCTCCGATCTGCTGCTGTGTAGCAGCCATCCCTGTCAATGTACCGCTCATCTGCCCAAGGACCGGAACGACCTGTGTCTCAATGGGAACGCTAGAGGTTACGACAACGGAGACAGCGTGCGCTGGAGAAGCTAATGCGGAGAGTACCAGCACGACCAGAGGGGAAAGCCTCATGGCAGGAGGGTATGATTTCATTTCAAAGCGTCCTCAAGAAAATACCGGCAAATAGCGCGGCCCAAAAAATAGTGTTGTAAGCGAGGATGTGGAGGTTAGGTCTGCGGAGGAAAGCACGGATATACCAGTGATAAAGGCGCATGGTTGCTCCTTATGCTGCATCCCCCTGCACATAGCCGAGGCTTGCCAGCATGTCGTTGGCCAGTTGACGAATGGCGCCGCTTTCATCGTCATTGCCGGCGCGCTTTTTCATCATCGCAATATGTTTTTCTGCTGAACCGCCTGGGAAGGTTTTGGCCAACAAACGTCGGGCCGTTTGGCCATCCAACGCGTCATACAGCATGTTGCGTAGAGCGCGGTTTACCGGGGTCGAGTTTAATGCCCAGAGCCGCAGTGGCCCTGCGGTGTTTTTGAGCAGCTGAGCCACGTTGCCATTGGTGGTTTGGAAAACGGCCAGAAACGTGACGCCACTTCCATCCGGCGCGGCGCCGCGGGTTGTGTTGAGCAACCTATTTAGTGTGGTACGCGGCACCTTGAAAGTTTCCTGCAGAATAGGGAAGTCCTTAGTCCTTACCCGCATCAGGTACAGGGAGTTGGCGGATTCCAGGATTGTCTGCGGGTAATCATCCAAATATTGCGAAGCGAACACCGTGCGGATACCGAATTTTCTTTTCTCGCGATCTTCGGTTTCGAGTGCATCCCACAAAATGTCGATACCTCTGATGTTATGCAGCTCATCGATAAAGATGAGTTTGACCTCCTGATCCAGTTGTTCGATGCGTTTTCGATGTAGTGGTACATAACGTGGATCCAGATGATTGTAGAGTTCATCCTGGTACTGTGGCAGATAGAAGTCGTTAGCGCCGGCCAGATGGCGGGCGAACTGATACATGATACCTGTCTTGATTTTACCTTCCGGAGTTTGATTGCCGGCTACGTTGTTAACGTCGACGATACGAATGCGCGTATTTGGGTTGATGGAGTACCGCGTGCGCCCCGATATCAACGGGTAATCGAACAGTGCCTGTGTCAGACAGCGTGACACATAATGCAGTAATGACTCATCCGATCCGGGACGGTTGACGTTAGCGAAGACATTGCGCATTTCCTCGCTGTTTAGCGCCCCCTGCAGGTCGTTGAGCTCAGGTACAGCTTGAGCCTGTGCTAACGCAGCCTCGGCAACGCAGCCGGCAGTGAACAGCATATCGCGGACTTCGTACCAGGTAGCGATCTCCCACCAAGCGGCATCATAGCGATTCAAACAGCCGCTTGTTTCCAGCGCGGCATCAACCTCCGGAACCAATGATGCTCCATAACGTACCGGTTCAATGTCGCTGTTCTTGCGGTACACCATCTCAATAGCGCGTGTCAGGATCTGTCTGCATGATGGGGCATCAGGTGCAGTGCCCAGCTGTGGATCGATACACAGGCTGGTCAACAGGCCGAGCAAGTAGTCACGTTCAGTGCTAATTGGGGCTTTAAGTCCAAGTTGGATATCGAACGGATTGCGGCAGAAATCTGCTGTATTACGCAGAATAATACTGGCAATTTTGTCCTTTTGTCCGTGGGGTAGGCTGTCATAGACCAGATCGTAAAAGCCCTGAGCGGTAAAGCCTTTGTCAATGAAAGCCATAAACGGCAGATCAGTATTACCGTTAGTGAGAGCATCGAGGTGAAGGCTGTTCGCTAACAGGGATTTGCCCGAACCTGGAGGCCCTGCGAGCAACTCGGTGTGCTTTTCCTGCAATGAACTGCCCAAGCCGATCGGATAAGGCTTGCCGTCGACGGTCTGGAAAATTGCGTTGCCTTCGTTACCCCAGGGGCTCGCTGGCCGTTGCAGCGGCATCAGTTTTAACGCTTCAGACAAAGGGGGGTACATTAACGTTGGCGCGCTGAAACTAGACACCATAGGTAGAGTGTTGACCCAGGCACGAATGGGATCGCCGAAAGTACGGGTCACTGTTGTAACACCCCAGCTCTGGATTGCTTTTTGCAGTAACGTCAGATTGCGTTTCAAACGGCTTTTGTCTGCGTCCCAGGTACTGGCGGTGATACTCATCATACAAACAGGCTCTTTCTTGTGCTGCGCCATCAACCATGAAATGGAGTCGTAAATATCTCGTAGTTTAGGGACGAAGGCAGCAAACGACAGTAGCTGCTGCTTTTTTTCCAAAGCCTCACCGCCGCCGGGCATCAAGTCCAGACGCAAGCGCCAGGGTAGCTGCCGTGGTACTTTGGTGAACAGCTGGGCAAAGGATTCGGGGCGCTGAGGTGCCAGCGTCATGGCCAACTGACCGTGATAGAGTCCGTCGACCTCTATAAGACTGCCGTGGGTGTCGACCTCGGTGTCGCAGAACTGGAAATTCAAGTGCGGCGCCAGGGCTGCGCTGATATCGTCGCCGCGCAATTTTCCTTGAGGGATCACGCGATCGCCTGGCAGCAGGGGGCGCCACTCTTCATGGGTACTCAGCCGCTCTATTTCATCGCGGATCACATGGCCAGCTTCATAGGCGTCAAGCAATCGAACCATCACGCCGTCGTTGCCGTCGGCCAAATCAGTGGCCAGCTTATCGATAAATGCGTCGTGGCGCAGCTTAAGGCCTTCAAACTCGGCGTAAATCGGGTTTTGCCCGAAACGGGCTTCAGGAAGATTTTTGAATTGAGTATTCTGCCGCTGTATTTCTTCTCTACGTTCACTGAGCGGCAGAGCGCCAATGGCGGAATACACAGTAAGCCAGACTCGTTCGCGGGCGACATACGGCGTGAGTTTGACGATTTGCTCATCGACCAGGTCATCGAGAGCCAGACCAAGCTTCCGGTAGGCGCGTCGTTGCGGTTCAACGAGACGAGTGATTTCTTCGGCGCTGCGCGTTGGATCGCGTTCGAAAACGATGCTGATTTTATGACCCAGGCTTTTGAAATCGCCGGTCAATGCATCGCGTAATTTCAGAACGAAGCGCAGGAAGCTGTCCGGCGTCGGTGTTTCATTTTCGTGCTGGGGAACTGCCTCACTGAACTCGCGAAAAGCTCCTAGGATCTCAAATGTGCTGGCATAGTCGTTAGTTTTAGTGACGTGTATGTAGGGAGCATCAAGTGAGGGGTGTCGGATTTTGTCGTCTGGTGTCAGGCCGATGACGGTACGCAGGTCACAATACTGTGCGAAATCGCGGCCTAGAACATAACGGGAGAAATAAGCAAAGAGATCTTCGATTTTATCGATAATCACAGTTAACTCCGGGACAGATAGTCGTGATAGAAAGCGCGCCACCAGGTTGTTCCCGCTTCAAGACCGTCAGTGGCCAGCCAGTCTTTTATACGTGCGGGATGTAACACTAACGCGAGATGTTGCCAGCGCTCCGCTGCAGTTTGTCGACCTTCCTCATCCAGTCTGCTCAGAGCCTGGGCGAACGCTTGCGGGTGTGTGGTGCCCCAAGCTTGTTTGACGGGACTGTCGTGGGTTGTCAGCCAGTCCAGTAACGCTTGTGCGTCGCTGCGATATTCATCGTCGGTGGAGGATAATGCCTGCACGATAGCCCGCTGCAGATGATTTGCATCTTCCGGAGCCAAAGCAGGCAGATAAACCATCACACCCGCTTCGGCAGAAACAGAGTCGAGTTTTTGCCAGGCTTCGCAAATTGGATCTGCGACCCCCAGGTTGTCCTGGGCAGTATTCAATGGATTGGTGTCCCTAAACACGGCCCTGTTGTGTGGTGATGAATAACCGCAATAGTCACAGCTATGACCGCCACGGCGAGCCTGATCGTCCAATGCATCGCGCTGCGCAGGTGTGAGAGCATGCCCGGTAATTCGCCGGGAGATGGAGAAAATAAGCATGAATATTTCCAGAGATCCTGGTAGCAGGAAGGCCATCCCGAACGGGATGGCCTGGAACAATTAACCAGCAGTTACGGGCTGCATTCCCATCTGTTTCTGACTGCGGTTTGCGACCTGGTCAAGTGCCAATAATGCAGCGCCGGCTACAATTGCAATCATGATATGAGAAACTTTAATCTGAGGATTATTCTTCTTAGAGATCATCATGATAATTCCTGCAGCTATACATAGCAGGCCGATCACACCGATAGATTTAACAAACGGGTCTTTCAGGGAGGTTACTCCGTTAAGCATGGCTTCGATTGATCCAGCAAGATCATCGTCCGCATGAGCCAGCGGGGCAACGACCATACTAATCACTGCTGCCAGAATACTGGCGATATGTCGACGAAGGGCATCGGCCACCATATAGATTTTGACTGCCGCGTGCAGGGGAGCATTTTTCAGGGATTTCAGAACGTTCATTTCTACCTCGTAGTTTTACCAATGGATATTAAGAGTGTTTTGCAGTGCATCGAGTACACGCGGATTGGCGGCGAGCATAGTGCCGATGATCAGACGCTTTGCGCCGCTAACAACGTCATCACCGGCACTGAGCCCGGTGTGGCCGTCTTTCTGTGAACGCCGCAGGCGCAAAAGCCCCTGTAGCGCGTAAATTACGCCGACCAGTTGTAACAAGGTCAGGGTTGCGTTGATGGCCGTGGCGGCCGGGCCGTATTTTCCTTCGGAGACATAGGCGATGGCGCCAAAGGTAACGCTACCGAGCGCCATCTGGTTTGATGTAGCGTTCATCACCTGGTGAAGGGCGATAGTGGCACCGCACATCACGACAACGGTGACAATTTTGCCGGCGCCGTCTTGTACCTGCCCGCGTCGAGCTTTGCCGGCGATGCTGCTCAAGTGCATGGCCATCATGACCAACCCACCAACTAAACCGATCGCCAGTACCAGGCGAATACCGACGTCTGTCACATTGTTGACTGCGTTGGCCAGCATCTGGACCAAATCCATAGCGTTCCTTACCGAATGGTTCCGGCGGAGGTGATCACCTCATGTTTTTCAGTATCGATACGCAGTACTGTTGCGCGCCCCAGGGAATCGCCTGGTCGTAATGCCCAACTGCTCCCCTGATAAGTCACCCAGGCCAGGTCCGGATACAGACTGGTTATCGAGGCTCCTTTGAGGCTGTGGTTCGCGTTTGAGCGACGTGAAGCAGTATTTCCGATTGGTTTAGCGGCAGGCATAACCGCAGCAGGTTGGGGCTGTCTTACAGCTTGAGCAGCAACTTGCTGCTCAAGAGCACGCAAGCGCTGATCCAGTGATTTGAGACCTTCTCGATTATCGCGAGCGTATACCCACACGTTGTCTAGAGCTTGTGCCGTTGCCTGCTGCGCATTGTCCTCGACGTTAGTTAGCGATGCGGTTTCACCGAGAGGTTCAAGTTCGCGATCTGCTGATTCGATATGCACTCCTGCTGGGGGGGACTGGGGTGCTGCTGGCGCTGGAGTTGGCGTGGGCTGTATTGGTGTCTCTTGAGTCACGAATTGGGTGCCGCCGTTACTACGACTGGACTGTGGTGTGTTGCGTAGCACACCGTAGGTGACTATGGCTAACAGCGCGATTATTAGGGCGATCATCTGAAGACGTGTAACTTTTAAGCCCAAGGGCAATGTGATCAGCCGTGGTTCTGAAGGCTTACGAACGATCGGAGTCTCTGCCTCGATTGGTTCATCCAGTTGCTCGTCCGGGGGCGGGTTATTCAGGTCGAAATGAGACTTAGACATTAACGCTCTCCTGCGAGGGATGTGGTAATAGCATCCCGATTGATGCGATCGCTGGCGTATACGCCTTTCATGAAATGAATCGCGATGGTTTGGTTTTTGAAGACTTTCACCTGTTTGACCGGTAACCGTGCAGCGTCGGCCGCCATCACCTGTCCGGCTTGAGTACCGATACCGCCAGCGACGGTGCCCGCGAGGGCTGAACCTTTCACCTGTCCTGTACCGCCGCTGATGGTGCCGGCATTGGTGGCAAGGATTTGGGTATTTTGCTGTTCGTACAGCTGACCGGCTTTTCCTATGCCCATGGCCAAAGCAGGCAGCAAGATACGACTGACGTAGCGATTATTGACGTCGCTGGAGACGGTAGATTGCAGGGTGTCGTCCTGCAGCGCGTAGGCATCAACCTGGTAGTCGACGCCATTAAGCGTCATTCGAGTGAAGTGGATCACGACACCATCGCCGGCCAACTGTATGCCCTTAGCGGTGAATTCTGCACCGGCCAACTGGCCGGCTGGTATGTGGGCCAGCACCAGTGAATTGAGGTTGTCAGAATCGATGGCATTGTCGACCACCGCCGGGCGGCGAGTGTTTGGCGGCACAATGACGGCATCACCAGATGTACGAGCTGAGGGAGGGACTTCCGAGGCGACAGTTGCCTCTCTTCCAGGCAGACTCTGCGACCACTGACTGAAAGCGTTATTGCCGGCCCCGGCTTCGTGTTCTCCTGCAGCAGGTGTCTGCCCAAAGGTGCCAGCTAACTGCATGTTGCCCGGTCGCCAGCGATCGTTGAGCAGCTTCAGATAGCTTTTTAACGCTGCTTTTTGATCCTCTTGGATGGCTCCCCCAGACTGAGGAACTGAGGTGGTGTCGGTTTCCGCGGTTGTTTTAAGGGCTACCGGCGGAGGCGGCTCATTTGGTGTTTCGATTTGCACATCACTCATGCGCAATGAAGCGATAAAACTACCATCGCTGGCAGCTGCTGCTTCTGAACCAATACGGTTACCCGTTTTGATCAGCTGCTGATATTGCGCTGTTTCCTGAGAGGTAACCGGCGCGCTATTGGCTAGGTTGTTAATAGCGTATTGCGATGGGGTCGGTGCCGGCTGGTTCAAATAGCCCCAGCCCACAAATAACAGAGCGAGTAGGCCGATGCCTCCGGATAACAGCAGGAGCAGGCTTTTTTTGCCGTCGCTCGCCGCATCTTTTTCGATGGCCATAGGGTTACTCCAGATTGATGGTCAGTGGTGTATTGCGACCCTGTACAGAGAACACCACCTCCGGAGTGAGCGGCAGTTTCCACACATGGGTGCCGTCAGCCGCGGAAGAGGTTTCAACAAATGCATCGCGTAATTCGCTTCGTGAGCGGATATAGAGGTCGTCTCCCATCTGCCAAACGGCAGTCAACGGAACTCCGCCGCCAGTTTTGAGATGACGGGCGCCATCGGGCGGGACGCCGTCCAGAAACGCCTGCAGCGTAGGATTATCGAGGCTGATTTTCTCGCGTGCGATCGGCAGGGGTTTTGCCGATGGTCCGCGAAGAGGGAGCCTCAGGTTTAGGCTGCTGTCAGTGATCTGGGACCTGCCGGTGTTGTCCGGTTCGCCACTGGTCAGTGCTATGACGACGGGAACCGGTAATCCCTTCAGATAGACCGTTACGCTGCCGGTGTCGTAAGCGCGCCGGGCCTGAACGGACATGGCTGGGCTGTCGGGAATGTAATTCACCTCAAAACCAGCGTTGTTGCCATTAAGAGGTGGTGCGGCAATCGGCCACGGCGCGCCGGTTTCGTCTGTAAACGAAACAGAGCTCGGGAAATTCGGCAGGGCGCGGAGCATCGGCAATGAGGCACCTGGCGACAGGTTGACGGTCAGAGAGCTAACCCGCGGCACCGCTGTTACCGGTGAACGGCTTTCGCTGCGTTGAAGTTGGTCAAAAGTATTACGCAGGCTGTCCACCTCGCGTGGTGAGAGCGGCGCCATTTGTTTTTGGGCATAATCCAGCGCAGGCAAAGGCAGCGGTGGCGAGCCATCCTCCGGTAAGGGCGTTGTTGGCTCTGGTGTTGTTGTTACAGGGACATGTTGCGGGGCATTGACAGGTGTCACGCTCAGCGTTTGTGCCGGTTTCCAGGCGGGGGCAGGCGCTACTTCGGTTGTAGCCGCGCCTGCAGCTTGCGCCAGGGTCAACAGAAGCAAACCGGTCAGGGGGGGGTTCATGTTATTTAGCCTCGAAAGTAATGAGCTGGGACACTTCCATGCCGGTGTGTTTAAGACGGGGGTCGGTACGCTGGATAAGTAGTGACATCACAAATGACTGTTCGGGCAACGATGTCACTTGGCCGGTGAGCTTGAGTTTTATCGGATATTGGATCTTCCAGGCATAAATGCCGTTCTCGAGCGTTCCTTTGCTAACCACTACGCCGGGGGAGGTCATAATCGACATGTTCATCTTTTTGTCTTTCACCGCTGTCAAAACGTTGGAGGTGGTCAGGGCGGTGTAATAACTGCGGAACCCATCGTCTGAGAAACGAGCCTGTAGCGCATTCATTTGGCTGCGGTAATGTACAAAATCGAGCGTGAAAGCTTCTCGCAATACCTGTGCGCCAAAGTCGGTCACGTTGATATCGCTGTAGGCTGGTTGATCAGTGGGATAAAGCGGCGTGATCTGCCCATCCTGTGTGGCGAAATACTTCACTGGAGGATGCAAGGCGACATACGCCAGTAAAGCGATAATAAACGCGCATACGACGAGAGTGACGCTTTGCCACAAGTTAACCGCCAGAGAACGACGGGCAAAATCGGCATTGAGCTGACTGGCAATATGCTGCGCCACGGCAGCTGCGTAAGGCGTTTCACCTGCAGACGCAGGTGGAGTAACTGGCTTTTTCATGGTGACTGTCCACGGGTGAGCCCCGCCGCAGGGGAAAACTGGACGGGGGATCGCGTTTATGGCTGAACATCGCGCGAATGCGCGGTGGATTATCGGGAGAAAATGTACCCATCGGAATTGCCACTGTTGCCGGTCGATGTTGGCGCGACGGTAGCAGGCTGGCTGTAGGTGGTTGGCGTGTAGGTTGGCGCCGCGTTCATCGAACGGGTTGTCACCAAACCGCCAGTTTGGGACGACAGGTCGCCCCATGGGTCTATTTTACTGGGTATATAAGATTGGATCTTGTCACGTACCGCGCGGCAAACTTTGTCCTTGATGCCATTGAGGATCCCACTGAGATCACCAAATGTCGGTACTGTTATGGCCGTGCTGATACTACCCAGGCATTGCTGCAAGCCACCGGATACTTGGTTTTCACGCTGCGACCAGGCCTCGGCAGCTTTACGATCTCGTTCATAGCCCGCTTGCGCACCCACCTGCGCGGCAGATACCGCCCGGCAGTTGGCGGCGTGCGCCGATAGAGAAACATTGCCAATTAATAATGCGACCAGGAAAAGTTGACGGATCATGAGAGCTCCTATGCCCCTGGGCGAGGGAATGCGGTTGCGGGTTTGACTGTATTCTCCGGCTCGTCGTCCCGGCGCTGCGGGGTGTGCGCCGGAGGCGTGTACTCGCGCGTGAACCCCAGTTGTTTATGCAGCGCCGGCGGGCACTTTGCCGGCTCAACGAGAGGGGCATACAACCGCTCTTTTTCGCCTTTGAGATTGAACACCAAAGCGTTGCTAGCACCTTCCTCATTGTTGATGGCATTACCATGACCGATCGGTGTTAGGCCTTCAGGAGTGATAATGTTGAGCGTCAAATAGCGATGACCATTGGTATGAGTACAAAGTTTGCCGAGTACCGGGTGATATGCATCCTGATATTTCACCATTCCCTGTACATAGTCGCCGAGCCCTTTGATCAGAAGCAATTTGAGTTGTTTCTCCGCATCCAGTGTTTTAATTAGCGCGGTGCCTGCATCCTGGGTGTGGGCCGGTAGCGGTGTAACTGTAGGACGTGTTGACGGAGGTTCGGTACCTTCCCCATTAGGTTTTAACCAGACCAGCTCTTGTTGCAGTGTTGGCATTGGAGGAATAGGTAGTTTTGCCTCGGTTGCCAGCTGGATCACCTGTTGCTGCAGTGCGTGATAATGCGTCATATCATAAGCATGCAGCGCCGCCGGCGGCACCAACTGCTGTTCGTTCCGAACTAATAATGAGGGGTCGATAGCCGGCTTTATTTCCCAATGGTTGCGGTGCGTGGTGATCTGCTCCGTTTGTTCTACGCCGTGTTTGTCTACCACTACCTCCCCTTGTGGGTCTCGCATTTTTGCCTCTACAGTGACCTCTTTGCGGCCGAGCCAGGTTAGCTTGACGATATCGCCTTTGGCCAAGCCACTCTCCGGTACTACCCGAGACAGTTCTTTGCCCCAGACAAACTTCTCTCCGTCTGCTGTACGCAGTTTGATGTAGTAACTATTACTCTCAGAGTTATCGAAGTTGTACTTGGCGGGGTCTGAAGCCCAATCGTACGAAAACGTACGCCAAGTACATTTTTTAACCAATGTGTCGTTTTTTATTCTCATGGCAAAGGCGACTATAAAGGCCATTCATCGCTCTCTTCCGCTTTCTTAAGTGGCCTTAGCTGTCCTTTTGTTACCTGTTCCGCAAGCGTAAATGTATAGTGCCCCAGCATATTGATATGCGCATGCCGCAGTGGTGAAAGCCGGACTTCATCTTCTTCATTAATGACTTCGCCCTCATCACGTAAATGTGTCAGTGCGGCCTGCATATAAATGGTATTCCAGAGCACGACGGCATTGGTCACCAGCCCCAGAGCACCCAGTTGCTCCTCCTGCCCATCCTGATAGCGCTTTCTGATCTCGCCTTTCTGTCCGTGACAAATGGCTCTGGCGACAGCATGTCTGCTTTCTCCACGGTTAAGCTGGGTCAGGATGCGACGTCGGTAATCCTCATCATCAATATAATTCAGCAGGTACAGTGTCTTATTTATTTTCCCGGCTTCGATAATGGCCTGTGTTAATCCTGAAGGGCGATCGCTGCTCAGCAACGAACGAATCAAAACTGATGCACGAATAGTCCCCAACGTCAGGGAACCGGCCATGCGCATCATGTCATCCCAGTGTTGCTCTATCTTCCGGGCATTAGCAGCATTGCGGGCGATATCATTCAGCACGCCATAATCTGCATCTTTATCCACACGCCAGAATACAGAGGCTCCTGCATCAGCCAGACGGGGAGAAAACTGATAGCCCAGCAGCCAGAAAAGACCAAAGATCAGATCACTGGAACCGGCCGTATCTGTCATTATCTCAGTCGGGTTTAGCCCGGTTTGCTGCTCCAGTAGCCCTTCCAGCACGAAAATGGAATCCCTTAGCGTGCCTGGAACGACAACGCCATGAAATCCGGAGTACTGATCTGAAATGAAGTTGTACCAGGTTATCCCGCGACTGGAGCCAAAATATTTTCGGTTGGGGCCTGCATGTACCGTGCGTACCGGGGCAATAAACCGCATGCCGTCAGCTGAGGCAACCTCACCACCGCCCCATTTCTGAGCCAGAGGCAGAGTAGACTGGTAATCAACCAGTCTGGCGTTTGCTTTTACCAGCGTTTCTGCCCTGAGATAATTTTGTTTGGTCCAGCTCAGACGATAACGGGTCAGTGCCGGAATATTGGGTCGAATAAAGGGCTCCATGCCAATATTACAGGCTTCAGCCAGCAATACCGCGCAGATACTGACCGTCAGGTCATCCATACGCGCGCCCGCCTCGCTTGCATGGGTAAATTCATCTGCAAATCCTGTATGCGCGTTAATCTCAAGAAGGAGTTCTGTCAGATCGACAACTGGCAGCAGGCTAGATATACGTTTCGAGAGTAACTTCAGCGTCTGCGGCTCATCCAGTCCGTTCAGATGAGCAATGGTCAGCTTCGTACGTTTACCGGTGAAATCCAGTGAAACAGCCTGATTATCGGCAAAATTTTTAGCGACCTGTCGATACACAGTGTCAAGCTGCCGGGTCAGTGCATTGACGGCCTCTCCGGCGTTGAGGGGATGCCCAAGGGAGCGATATACCTGCACTCTGTTGGTGTGCCAGTCCTGCCCCTGGAGAAGTTTAGCCCGCGGATCTCCCCAGCGCTCGCTCCGTGCGACGTAAATATCACGACGTCGCAAACTGTCCTGTAACTTATTCATAACACAAAGGGTATAGCCCTGTCGGGATAAATGCCCGTCTTTGCCATAGCAGAGTCGTTTCCAGGGGCCAGTAATTATCGCCATTGGCGCATCATCAATATGCTGTCTCCGGGTTGACCGGATCGCCGCAAGGTAGCGTATTGCCTCCAGCGTTGCTTCACCTGCCGGAGCGGCGCTGAATTCAATATTCTCCAGCAAACAGGGAAGAAAGCGGCGGACTCTTCCATACTGTTCCACCATTTCATCGTGAAAACCGGTGTCAGAAGGTCGGGCGATGGTGTTTATAAATGCGATGGTATCGGCCAGCTTGGCCGGAGGAAATTTCCCGAATATCGTCGAGCGGATCAACTCACCGTCAACATTTTCATCCAGGAGCACCGAGCAGATATGTGCCAATTCTAATGCTGACTTATCAAGGTCTTTCAGTGTCCGCAGTCGCTTTTTCTGCCCAATTTTTTTCGCCTCCCGGCCGATATCAGCGATAATCCCATCCAGAACGTCCAGCGCGTCATCCAGTGCCGATATTTCGCAGGAACGGACAAAGGCAACCAGCATCGCTGTTCGTCTTTCGGACGGCATCCGGGCTATTTTGTACACTGAAATCATATCAGCATACCGGGCGAGTGCATTGAAACGCACCGGAGGAATACCGGTGAAGTCGAGATCCTGCATGCCAAATGCTTTCAGTTTCAGGTAGCGCGCAACGGCCTGATTAAATGCCGGGCCACTGATGGCTACAGGACCTTTTCTTAATTGATCAAAACGCGAGGTGCGTACTCCGTCAGGCACCTGTAACAGTTCTTCAAATAATGAGCACTGTTCGCCTGATGCCAGCCCAGACAGGCGTGACCAGAGTCTGTCTGCTGATTTTTCACGTATTTCGGAGATCAGGCGGGTCAGTGTGGTAACGCCTGGCAACAGTATTTTATTTTGCAGAAGCCAGCTGGTAGCCAGATCGAAAAGCAGACCCGGTCGTTCGTTGCTAAGCCAGCTGCGGGTGAACAGTAACCGGCTCAATCTGAAAGTCCATGGCCACGAAAAATCACGATAGCCATACTGGCGACGGATCAGTGCCTGATGTTCACGCAGCGTGGTTTCTCTTCTGGAGTAGTCGGACAGAACGCCCGTATCGGATATTCCCAACTGTCGGGCAACAAACCACCGTACATTGGTCGGGATCGCTGACAAGTCATAAGGCCATGTGCCAAGAAATCTAACGCTGCCAATCAGCAATGCCACTGCCAGACGGTTTGCCCTTCCGCGCCGGTTGTTAATGAAATCCATATCCACTTCGTCCAGCAGAAAGAAACGAGCAAGCTGAATGTCATTAGGCTCGCCAGAGAACTGACCATAACTGGCACGTTGTTCCGCGTTTAAAAAATCTGCTGGCAAAAGTGCCTCCCTGGCTACGGATCACATACGAATAAATAAAATGAGATGTTAATCAGACTGTTTCAGATATTGATACAGCGTTTCACGACTAATACCAAACTCGCGAGCAAGCTGGGCTTTTTTCTCACCATCCATTGCTCGCCGTCGAACTTCAATTTGTTGTTCTGAGGACAGTGATTTTTTCCGTCCACGGTAAGCTCCACGCAGCCTGGCTAAAGCGATCCCTTCGCGCTGACGTTCATGGATTAAAGAACGTTCGAACTCGGCAAAAGCCCCCATCACTGAGAGCATCAGGTTTGCCATTGGTGAATCTTCGCCAGTGAATGTCAGGCATTCTTTCACAAATTCGATACGCACTCCCTTATGGGTAAGCTTTTGTACCAGACGGCGCAAATCATCCAGGTTACGAGCCAGCCTGTCCATACTATGAACCACCACGGTGTCGCCATCACGCACGAATGACAACAGTGCATCCAGTTCTGGCCGCTGGGTATCTTTACCCGATGCTTTATCGACGAAGACTTTATCCACTTGAGTTTGATCCAGTTGCCGTTCTGGGTTCTGGTCAAAGCTACTTACCCGGATATAGCCAATACGTTGACCTTTCATACGCCTCCAATACTGAATGTGTCAGGAAATAATCTATGACCTTTCATTACTTGTGTCAATAAATGCACAGAGTGACTTTATTCTGACAGTTTTTCATTATCAGGCCTGACGTCAGGTTAGGGTATAGCTTAGTCTGACAGAACGTTTTAGTAGTATAGGCCATCTTATAAAAGGCCATTGCATCTACATTAATAGCGTTAATTGTTTAGCTTTTCAGTTCAGGCTTCGACATTGCGGACATTGCTTCGTGCAAAGTAACTTTCCCGCGAATATTTTCATGTGTTCCTTCAAAGGAGATAAGTCCCGAGTTGAAGCCAGAAAACATTTCTACGAAAGCATCGACGGTTACTTTCGGAAAACCTTGACTTAACATGCTGGTAGACCAGTCAATATCGCTTTCTTCCATCG
Organism: Serratia nevei; assembly: GCF_037948395.1. Lineage (NCBI taxonomy): Bacteria > Pseudomonadati > Pseudomonadota > Gammaproteobacteria > Enterobacterales > Yersiniaceae > Serratia > Serratia nevei. Next base: position 91,809 of record NZ_CP149941.1, read on the forward strand.
CAATAATGGAGCGACTCAAAAGCTGTGAAAATGCTTGCGCTGCATCCTGTGGTGAGTAGTCTTTGGGGCCATAAAGTTCGACAATGCGGTTATGCTTGGACAAGTCACACATGAGAGTTGCTGCGCAACTCCCAATGTCCAGTGCGCTGACCATGGGCAAATCACGGTCGATAGGACGAAACATCGATGGTAAAATGCCTTTATCATGAACTGGTTGTATCGACCAAGCCCAGTTCTCCATAAAATTTGCTGCACGCAATATAGTTAATACTCCTTTATAACGCTTGAGTTGTTGTTCAAAATCGAATGTCGTAAGTATGTTCCCGGTAGCAGTGGAATGCTGAGATCCAACTGACGATAGGGCGACCGCACGCGGAACCCTGGCAGCATTGGCCGCATCTATAAGACTCGCATGAACCTGACGTGCTTGAGCAAAGAGATCTGGTGCGAAGTAAGCCGGTGGATTCATGAGATATACTGCCTCAACTTGATGAAAGGCCTGAGTCAGTGACGCTGTATCGCATATGTCAGCTATAACGACTTCGGCTCCCTTTTCACGCCATTGCGCAGCCTGTGCATCGTCGCGTCGAACGATCATGCGAATTGACTTTCCCGCATCCAGTAGTGCTTTGCTTAGAGCGACTCCGGTTTGACCAAATGCGCCTGTAATGGCATACATATATATTTTCCTTTTGAGTTTTATATCGGCCTTATTAGACGTAAGACCTAATAATGCGGTTGCTTGTCTAATCAAGCAACACTATGAACTGCGTGCTATTCTGGGAATCTCCAGCGGAGATGTATCAAAACTACGGCCTATTAAAATAATTTTTTAAGCTACGCAAGGCGACTGGTTTGGAACGGACCAATGTTGGTGGGTATTATCAGAGCTTCACCCGGACTATTGTTTTTCCATTCTCAATGGGCATCTTCATTACCCAATAATCTATATTATTTAGATAGCCATCAATTTCACGCCTCTCCAGCTTACCTGCAAGAGATGTATTTGCGCAGATCATCAACCCACCAGTGCGTAGTAGATTTCTGACCTGATTGAGTACAGCGATTGATGGTTCATATCCATCAAAGAAAACCGCATCGTATTCAGGAGAAAAATTCGCGAGCACATCAGCAAACATGCCGTGATGAACAGTAATTCTTCCAGCAAGTCCTACGGATGCAATGAGTTCCTTAGCAAGCTGGACATGTGTAGCGTCACCCTCAATGGTGTCAACATGCGCAGACTCATGGCCTTTCGCAAGACAACATGCGGTGAAGCCAAGTGCTGTACCCAATTCGAGAATGCGTACAGCTTTATGCGACTGCACCAGATTGATTAACCCAGTACCGTCTTCAAAGGTATACGCCCCGCAACCATGACTTTTCCTGTGCGCGCGGGTTGCCTCCTGAATATCAGTCAGCTCATCATTTACGCTGAAGTTGGATTCTACATTTCTCATTCTTGTTTTGTTTGCCAAAATTTGATTGGTTATTATTCACGCTGGGGAGATTTACTAAACCTCATAGAAAATTGAAATCGCCCATTTTGAGCTATTAATTTTTAAGAGGCAGGGCACCCATTTGGAACATTCCACTAAGCCAATCTTCCACGTGCCACGTCTGGACAACCTTACCATTGCACAGCTCATGAACATCTAAAGCCATGATTTGAATTGGCTTGTTTGATGGCTGAATACTGGCAAAATTACCAAGCTGAGTAGCCCGAATGGTTGACCTGACAACCACTTTATTGCCCTGAACGATGAAATCTTCATTTGTTACGTTCAGATCTGGAAAACTCGCATAGTAATGATCCAAAGCGCCTTTCATTCCTTCTAGACCTGGCTGCTGACCTGGGGCCATGGGTACATCAATCCAGTCTTTTTCCAATACAACATCTAGTTGATCTTTATTTTTACTGCTAAACGCCTCATAAAAATTTTTAACCAGCGCAATTGCTTTGGCTGGCGGTAATGGAGAAGCACATTGAGTTGCCGCGTTTGCGTCGCCAAACGTCATGATCGATGTGGCCAATATAGCAGCCATAAGCAAATAAGACTTTTTCATGGTATTTCCTTTGAGACAGGTGGTTAATTTAGATGTTGTGTGAGCCATTGGGAAACCGTTGCCGCAGCAGGATCAATGACGGTCGGGTCGTCATAAAAGCGTGTATGAAATACGCCGGGCACGATAACCAGCCTCTTATCCTTTGACGCAATTTCATCAAAAACGTGTTGAGCTGCAGGGACGTTACCGTCAGACATTTCGCCATGAATCATCAAGGTCGGAATGGTGACTTTTGGCGCGTACGAATCGACATCGAAAGACCAAACTTCAGCATCACTCATGGTTGCATACCGGTTTTCCCAACGGCTAGGTTTCAGCCATTTTTCAGTCGTCCATGGATGGTACCAGTCATAGATTGGCTTCCACGGGAGCCCTGCGGCTTTGTCCGTTTCGCTGATAACTTCGGTGTATTTAACCTCGCCTGTCTTTTTATATATTTCAAGGGCATTTTTTCCGCGTGCTATTCGATCCAATCTTGTTGGGCCACCGCCCCCAAAAAATCCATCAATATTGGCAGGATAAATGTATTGCCCCGATACTAGCGTTAATGCCTTCACCCGTGATTCATTGGATGCGACGGCCAACATTTCAGATGTTCCCTGGCAAATACCCAATAATGCCAAACGATTTACGTCGACTTCGGGTTGTTTCTCAATAAAGTCAATTGCTGTTTTAACATCCTGAATTTTGGCGCTAGGGCTCTCCAAGCGCCTTGGTTCACCGCCGCTCTCCCCGCTATAGCGTGGATCAAATATCAACGTCACATAACCGTCCCGCGCAAGTCGAGTAGCGTATTGCAATGGTGATTGTTCTTTAATCGAGCCAAAAGGTCCCAAAATAACGACGGCTGGTTTTTGGGCCGGATTGCCGGATGGGGAGAATAGCGTTCCGACAATATTAGCTCCATGACTAATAAAGTTAACTTGCCTTACTTCGTACCCACCGCTCTTGAAATTTACTGTGTCAGCCATTGCTGCGTTAGCAGTAAAAAATGCGCTGATTAATTGAGTCGTTACGGTTTTATTTAAGTTTGGCATTGCATTACCTTTCCAGAATGATGTTGACTAGATTTTGAATTCATCCTACATTACTGAAAAGATCTACGAATGGATGTCCAGCATGCAAAAAACGGATGCAGAAGGCGCAGGAGAGCTGACTGATCTGAACCTAATGAGGTTCCTTGACGCATTGATACGGACACAAAGTGTTACTCGCAGCGGTGAGCATCTTGGGCTCAGTCAACCTGCCGCCAGTCGGACAATGTCGAAGTTACGAGCAACGTTGAATGACCCGCTACTGGTTAGGACCAGCCAAGGCTATGTACTAACCCCATTAGCGCAATCATTAGCTATCGCTGTTTCCAAGGCTCTAGCGGCCGCAAGCGATGTGTTCTCGTCAGCGAAGTTTGATCCCGCAACGAGTACTAGGACGTATCGTATGGCTACTACTGACTATGGAGCACACGTAGTTTTTCCTGAAATTGCACCCGCTTTAGAGAGTATTTCCCCGAATATTCATCTTTTGATTTCGGCATGGAAATCAGACACACTGAACGACCTTGAGACAGGCGCTATTGATCTGGCTTTGTACGCTGACGATCAAATTCCGGGCGATTTTCATTTTATAGATATTTTTCGTGAAACCTATGTTCTGATAGTGAAAAGTGGGCATCCCATAACAAATCAAAGTTTTGATTCACTTTCATACTTTCTGTCTGTGGTATCAAAATATAAACATGTAGTTGCTCGGTATCCAAATAGTCATATTGATTCAGGCGATGACGTATTGGCGCGTCTCGGTGCAAAAATGTCGAATCCGCGAATTTCTCTCCCTTATTTTGGTGTGGCTCCAATGATAGTAGCCGAGTCGAATCTCATCATGGCGGTCCCCAGTCGACTTGCCAAGCACTATGCAAATGCTAGTTATGGCCAGGTTGAAACTATCCCAATTCCCACAAATACAGAAGATTTCGCGTATCGCTTAATTTGGCATGAGAGAGCGCATCGCGATCCTGGAGTTCAGTGGCTTAAAAATCACATTAAACAGGCCTTTTCATCGCGTTAGCGTGCTTTATTTTCCGTTTTCTGAGACGACCCCAGTATCATCGGGCTGACGTTTACATCGACGATCCTGCCAGTCATCCGGACGGCGGGCTATCGCATGAAGCTGCGCACGTGAGACCCGCAAGCAGCGACTGACGAAGCTTATTCGCCATCCTCTGGTAACAAGGGTACGTGCGCTATACCGTTCATTACGCTCAGTGGATAGTAGTCTGTACAAAAAACAGGCTTGGCGTAGGATATTTTCCGTTTTCCAAGAGGATCCTTTGTAGCTTGGCCTAGCGGAACAGAGGCTGACATAACAGCAAAAGACAGTGAAGAGCTAAATGTACCCACGACACAATATTATTTATTAGTATCGTGGGTTGCGCCATAATTACGTGCACGTCAGTTATTAGCCAACAATTATTACAACTTTTCCCGTTTAATCATTAAACTATCTGAAATATTTATCCCTGTTTTGGTTGTACATAATCCACCCTTGCAAGTACAACGAAAATCAGCTGGCATTTTCTTTCCAATGTCATACATTGAGAGGATTGTTTCATCTAATGGTATCATCGGATTAAAACCCCATAACACCATATTAGCTGATAATGCAGCATTAGTTACCGAACTTACATTTCGACTTATACAGGGAATTTCAGTTAATCCACCTACTGGATCACATATCAGACCAAGCATATTTTGCATAGCCATTGATGCAGCCTGAAAAGCCTGTTCAATAGTGCCTCCCAACATCTGCACAAGCCCGCCTGCGGCCATTGCGCTTGCCGAACCATTTTCGGCCTGGCAAGCGGCGACTTCCGCGCCAAAGGATGCATTATTCGAAATAAATGAACCTATTAAACCGCTGACCAGCAAGCCCTTAATAATCTCTTCTCTTGACAAGTCCATACTCTTGCCAATGATAATTATACTTGCAGGAATGACACCGCTCGACCCTGCTGTAGGTGCAGCTACTACGATATTATGGGCACAACTGTTTTCCATAACTGAAATCGCAGCCAGCGCAGCTTCATTTAATACCCCAGAGGGAACAACACGGGTTTTTGCGATCGCCTCTTTCATTTCCTGTCCTTTATAAGGTAAAAAACCATATAAAGGTGTGGACGAAGGATCTGGCGGGATAGTTGAATGCCTCATAATATCATAGGTTTTCTCCGCCAGTTGCCAGACTTGCTCAGCTGTTGTATAACCTAAAGCTACTTCGTAATCCAGCGCTATCTCCCACATCAATTTTCCTGTCGCTTTGGCATAATCTAAGGCTCCAGCGGCGTCAGAAAATGGTGTAAAAGGTTTATGCTTCATTTCTACAGGCATGATTGCCGGAGCGTGTTTCAACCATATCACTACAGAACGATGGACCAGAGATAGCAAAAATTCTCGAGTGGTTTCGTCAAACGTTGAAATGGAATAGAGAATCTTGTCATCCTTTTCGCAAGATGTAATCTCAGCCTTTACACCGCGCAACATTTCAGCTACTAACGATGCTTCAGATGATGAACAGCAAATAAATATTTGCTCTCTACAGCCGTCAATAAACACTGGAAAACCATTTAATTCGACGATCTCGAACATCCCACCGCCAGTGGAAAATGTCAGAACTGACAATTCGATTTCATCATCTGCATTATATACATTAATCAGAGCTTCATTTGGATGGCGGGAAGATAGCTTTTGTTTGGAAAACCAAATATTTTTTCCCATATTCCGGGCTATCTCAACCGCATCCTTAACCTGAGGATTATCTGTTTTAAAGCCGATAAGCCCTCCAGTGAAGCCATAGTTTGACCCCTGACCAATATACGTTTCAGGATAAGAACCACTCTCATCAAATATTACATTAGCTTTAATGATTTCACGCCCAAACAGTAAACGGGTTTCTAATCCAATTCTGGCGCAACCCGCTGAATGAGAGCTGGAGGGACCACACATAACTGGCCCCAGTACATCATTAAAAATACTATGAACCATCATGCAGCCTCTTTATTTGTGAATTTCGAAATATAGATTCGAATAAATTTAACAACCATGAGAATAACAATAAATGAACCAACATACCCACTCATTATATAAACAGCATTAATAATGACATCGAAAGGTAATGCAATTGCACCCAGCAGAGCAATAAGGGAGACCCCCCAGATGATGAGTTTATGTTTTTTGGTACCCTCTTCAGAGAATTTAATTGCAATCACATGCAGTAACGGCGTTGAAATAGTATAGATAGCGAAGAATATTAAAGCACCAAACGCGATACCAAGCGGAGCCCAGATCTCTTTAGCAAGGAAAAGATTAATAATCTGCTTACTGGCAACCTGGTCAATGTTTGATGTAATGGCATACGACGCAACTACATCCAGCAATGCATAGATAATCAGGCCAATACTTTGCCCAATTACTAATGGTTTAAAATCAAATTTCGTTGCCAAATCTGCTGAAAATGCAGCTAAGAATAGAACCATCAGACCTACTAAAGAAACACCTGAGAGAAACCAGTTCGGGGCAACTTTAAGAAGCTCAAAATCGTTTGCTTCTATACGTGTGGCGTTAATATCAACATTGCCGCCATTCATAACGAGTGTTGCTATGCTTACAATGACAACAAAAGCTGTCAGAAATGGCATTATGATACCAAGTGATTTTAGAATCGAATTAAGGCCTACAGTAACGGTACCCGCAGTTATAACTGCTGTAATGACTGCGCCAACAATGAGCGGTAAACCATATTGTTCTAACAAGATGGAACCGCCAGCAGCGATCTCAGCAACGAACATAGTAAAACAGAATACAAGGGAAAACCATTCTATTACTTTGCCGATCATTGGCCCGCAGAAGAATGCAAATACCTCTGTCCCTTTAGTACAACCGCCATATTTACCCGCATAGATAAAGCCGATATTGACGATAATGATGACAAAACTGAATACCAGCCCCACTCCTACAGCGTTGTGACCGAAAGGAACGAAAAACTGTATGGTCTCCTGACCACTCATAAAGCCACCACCAATCAGGTACCCCAGACTTGATGCAATAAATATATATACTTGACTTAAAAAGAGTTTGTTCATTAAATCCTCCTGATGCAGAGCCAAATTGCTGTAATTTAGATGTCTTAATTATTCACTATTGTAAAAAAAAATTTATTTTTTTCATGATAATGAATTTACGCTATCATGAATCCACATCTTCTACATGTGCATATATTCACTATTATGATTTTAATTTCATCTTTGTGAATTAGATCAAGTTTACTAATGACCGACAGCTGAAGTGGAAGCAGGACACGCAGGTAAACGGGCCGATAGAGATAGCCTGCTTTTAGTTAAATATTAGAAAATTAACGAATAATTAATTTCGAGAGGAATTCGGGAGACAGAGGCTGCCCTAGAGCAATTTCTCTTTCAGGCCGTCGTCTGTAACCCTTCTCACTATAGACTAAGGAGTCAGGACCTGTTTGAGGTATAGGTACTCCCGGTTGGGTTTCTCTTTAACAAGCTGTTCGGTAGAGGAGTCCTAGAGAGCAAAACCGTAACTGTCGATCTTCATAAGAACAGGAGAGGCATCATATTCACGGTTGACATCTAAACAACGTCATTATGTGAACACATTTATCAAAAACTAATTAACATACCAAAAATCAATTTTTCTTATAAAACCAGTAAGTAATACAAGTTTTATCGCCAATATTTTTAAAGGTATGCAACGTATTTTTTTTAATATATATAGCATCACCTTCATGGATGATATATTCATTACCCATCATTTCAACGCATAAACTTCCTTGAGTGATGATGGCTATCTCATCATAATCATGCCCCCATGAGGTTCGTTCATAATTTATCCCTTTTTCTACAGTGATACAGATACCTTCTATATCATTTTTCCCGTTATTAAGCATTTCATACTTTACTTTCCCTTTTTCAGAAAAAAAAACCTCCCTTTCATTGGCCCGGACAACAGGATTCGTATTTTCATCGTGATGAGTTAACACATCAGTAATATTTACATTTAATGCAGAACAAACTTTTTGCAACTGATAAATGGTTGGGCTTATTATGCTTCTTTCAAGATTGCTCAGGTAACCGCTCGATAACCCACTTACAGCTGATAGCTGCTGCAAAGTCATACCTTGTTGCTTTCGAATTTCTTTTATTTTATGTCCGACATTACAATTCATAAAATCATCATTCATTTACTTATTGCGCTCACCATATTCAGGATAATTGATAGAGATTATCCTGAAATCTAATAGTGTCAAGAATATATGCTAAGAACAGAGCGCTCAGGAGTGTTACATGGAGTAAGCACTTCCAATGTTCAGTGGATTGCAGATGGGGGTGTACTCCCGCGCTATACGGTACTTTCAGTGATTTGAACTTAATCGGATAACCTAAATGCGATACCGCAAGAGCGACAACTTAAAAGCGATAGTCTCTGACGCAAAATCAATCCGTTACGAATCTAGATGGGGTTCTACGCCGGAACCGCCGAAATTTCCGTTACCCCAGTTTCAGCCCGGCGACCAGCACATCCAGGTCAATAATTTCATTGCTGTTCTGGAAGGTATAATGCCCGTTCAGCAAAATGTGTTGCCAGGCCACCGGCGATACCGCACCTCCAGAAGTGAAGTATCAACTATGAAGCAATAGACGGGTCAATACCAAAATATCTATTTGGCTCAAACAAATATCGCTCTTATTTGTTAGGGAATTGTAACGGGAGAGCGAGTAAGAACCGACCGCTCATACAAGATAAACCGCAGGTTTATGGTTTTAAACGCTTAGCCCAGAGTTGACAGAAATTTCGGCGGTTCCGGCGTAGAACCCCTGTTACCTGACCACTTCTTAATGCGACAGAACCATCTGTTGCAATGGCAGTGAAAGTACCGCGCTGGTTAAAAAATGTACTTGGCGTACGTTTTCGTACGGTTGGGCTTCAAACCCCTTGGCCTGTCCATGATCGAGTAGTGTGCCGGTCAATCCCGCTTCGCCTTCAGCACGACTGGCATTTTGCGCCGCCTCTTGTGGCAGCGTTACCGGTTGAAGCTCTGGCGGCAAGGCGTTTGCTGATTGCATCGAAACGGAGGATTTATTGGGTTCCGCTGCATCAGGGACAATCGCGGATATCGGTGATCCCACCGGTGACGGTTTGTCAGCGGGGGCAGGTTCGTCGGTGAGGCGCTGCCTTGCCTCCTCAAGCATCACCTGCTGTTGGGCGTTCTTCATTTTGAGGTCGAGGTTGTATTCCGCAATCAATGTGATGGCTCGTTGTTTGAATTCGTCGCTGCCGGTGAGTTCAATACGACCACGGTACTGCTCTCGCGCAACCAACAGAGCACTCAGGATCATGGCGTCGTTCTGGCTGGCTTGGGCAGTCGCCATCAACAAGCGATCGCCGTGGTCAACAAACGCCGCTTCGCCGGCAAAAAGATATTTCACTGAACGACCGTCTGCTGCCATTTCATGAGTGATCTGTTGCATTAAGGCATCCAGATCTAATGGTTTCGCCGCGCGCGTCTGGCTACCAATAGGCGTCTCAATGTGGATACCGTCGACTTCTTCAGAGGATGAAGTTGGAGCCGCCTGTTCCTTTTCTACCGCAGGTCGCGGTGCCAGACGACTGGCAAAAGAAATGGGTTCCTCCGTTACGGAGTCTTCTGCCTCCGAGCTGGAGATTGTTGCAGTAGCTGCCTGTTTTACAGGTTCTTTGTGTTCTATAGATGCGGACTGCTCATCTACAGAAGGAGGAGATGGGATAACGGTAGGGGCAATTTCTGCCGTTTTTGATATTTCTATAAGAGCCTCATTCTCCATGACGGCGTCTGCTATATGGCTGTAGTCGGTGAACTCGTTTGGCACATTGGCAGTTACGTGATCGGGCAATGCCTGATCTGATACTGATTCAGCGACGTTAGGCGTAGGTTCAGAAGGTTCATCGGTAAGCACTGGCGGAATAGCTACGGTTTCTGTGTCGTTAGCCACATGATCTGGTTCCGGGTTGGTCATCTCTGGTACGACCGGAGTATTTGGCATGGTTGCCTCTTGTTGATGAGTAGGTTTTAGCATTGCCTGCACCGGGGATAGCTGTTCGCTCAGTGCCGCCAGTCCGTGAGCAATATGCAGATCATTGAAGTCCGTTAACTCCTGCTGGCGCTCCGCCGGGCTGAACGTTGGTAATAGAACCATGCCACCGGTTAGTGCCGCGGCTTCTTCTGCTTTTTCTTTACCTGGATTACCCGGACGTTTCGGCTTAGGCAAGTCGTCATCTGCTAAAAAAATCATGGGACTATCGGGGTATTTATTTTTCAGCGCGCCAGCGACTTTAACCAGATTGCCGGAGTCGACGGTCATTACCACTGGGTGATGCAGTGCCATTGCGCCGCTGGCTGCGGTGGCGTATCCCTCTGCCATTACAATGGGGGAGCCATTCTTAAGCGTACCTCCGACGACGAAGAAACATTCCTCTTTCTGACCGTTTTTGGTCAACATCTTGGCACCGTCCGGCTTGATGGTTTGAAGAGAACGAATCTCACCGTCGACGTTGCTCAGGGGGATTTTCAGGTTACCTTGGCGATCGAGGCGCACTCCCGAAGATGCCTTGACCATTTTTCGTTGAAGATAAGGGTGATCATGGCTGGCCTGAGAGAGTTGTGCGTAAATGCGACTCTGGGTTTTAGCGACAACATTTTGTTCGTTTTTTATTTCTTCGTTACGTTTATAGCGTTCTTGAGCTGCCAGCGCTTTTTGATGCGCAAGAACGGCCGGATCGGGTTTTTCCGTAGCCAATGACCAAGTGTGCCTCATTCCTCCGTCTCTGTGGTCGGCGAACCATCCGTTAATAAAACCGTTGAGGTGACCAACATACACACCGGATTTTTTTCCCGGCTTGTCGTCCTGCATGGCAATTCGGTGTGTCTTGCCATCCATTTCCAGCATGTCTCGTCTATTAAAGACGCCACCGAGAGACTCAATAAAATCTTGAAACTCCCTTTTTGTATCACCTTGCTTTTCAGGTTTGGCCAATGTGGGATCGATACGCCACTTAGCGAGTTTGCTGAGATCAGCCCCAGGGTTGGCATACCAGGATTTAGCTTCGCCATCGAAGGTGAGGGCATTGCTTCCATCCGGAAGTTTTCCCGCTGCGCGAAACGCTTCTTTGCGTTGTTCAACGGGGATCACCAAATAGGTGGGTTCGGTAGCTATCATGAGGTTTCCTTACTTATTCGAAAAACTTGCGATACCACCAGGGACGGCCGGTGACTGAGGTTCCGCGGAGTAGGTGGTGGAGACGCTGAAACAACACCGTTGGGGTTAATCCGAACAGGGACAAAATTTTGTAAATGCCGAGTGCGAGTAGGCAAAACATGAAAGTCATCATGGATGGCCAAATGGCGCAAAGCAGAAACAGCAGGTACACCAGAACGGGAATGCCGAGGATCGTTGCCTGCCGCCCGCTATCGAGCCAAGGTGAATAGTCTTTCCCACCGCTGTCGATCCAGGGGGAATTGTTTTTGCTCATAAACCCTCCTTGTTTTTCGCAGTAAACAGCGGATAGCCCATGACCTGTTTCGCGGTCTCTTCATCAACACGCCCGGCGGTAAACAGTCGCCATGTGTGGTCAACAATGCGATGTTCCCGTGCAGCAAGTTCACCGTTAATCATTTCTGGCCAGCGCGAGTAGTGAACTTCACCTAATTTTCGGCGCCATGCTTCATCAAGCAGAACGTATTCCCGAACCGCTTGGCGTTTACCGTCGGTGGTCGGCAGCAAACGCTGTACGATCAGGAAACGTAATGCATCGAGAAGGTCGAAGGCGACTTGCTCGCGAGCATCGGCCGGCGCCATGAGGATGCATCGAGAAAATGCATGGCCAGGAGAAAATGCGTGCAAAGTGCTGAGTGTCAGGTGACCGGACTGGGCGCACGCTACTGCTGCTTGCAAGGTCTCGAGGTCGCGAATTTCACCAACTCCGATGAGAGTCGGTGCCTGACGTAATGAGAGACGGAGCCCGTGGGCAAAACTTGGAACGTCGCGGCCGATTTCCGACTGCTGAGGTCGCAGCTGCCAGGTAGGCCCGCCGAAGAGGTATTCGACCGGATCCTCGTAGGTAACAAGCTTCCCGTGCGGATGCGTTTCTCCGTAGTGCTGATATATCGACGCCAACAGAGTGGATTTTCCGGAGCCGGTCACGCCACAAACCAAACCGAGGCCATCGAGGGGTAACAGGTTATGGCGCAAGTCGTCTTCCAATCCCAGGCTGTTCAATGGTGGGATAGAGGTTGGAATGACACGCAGCGTTACGGCCATAGCGGTATTAAGCGCGCCGATCGTAGCCTGAATGAAGTTGCTGCGAAAACGGACTCGCTCCCCGCGTTCCAGTCCGTACCGGCCAGTATTGTCCCCTTCAAGTTGTAATGGCCGATCTGCGCCTTGGCCGCTTTGCACCATGGCCTTGATATCAGGTGTATAGATACTGTCGATTAGGTGTAAGAGTTTGGTGTGATCCAGAGGGAACTGACTGGCAGTAACTTTACGGCCATAATGATCCACGATGATTTTGCTGCCACTTTGCAGATGAATATCGGAAACTTTATGGCGGTAACAATGGATGAAAAATCCACGGAGCTTGTCGGGGGAGAGTCCCCCGCTGAAGTCGAAATCGGTGAGGGGTGTCATCGTTGCTCCTGTTATTTCCCGATGTTAACCGTTGGCTTCCAGCGCTTTTTATCCAGCTCGAATCCAGCGTGTTGTTTGAGCTCGCGGGTTCGATCGCCGATAGCCACCTTGTCGCGGGAACCCGTGACTGTCTGCAGCTGTTCACTGACGACCGGCGGGGTAATGATCCCTTGCTGCAGCAGTGTGGTGTAACGCAACATGCCTGTGTAATCGCGAGTCAGGCGGTTGAAATTGCTCTCGAGCGTGCGATCAGCACTCTCGCGCCCGTCCTGCCAACCTTTTTCTACCGCGGCGCGCCACACAGTTTCTTCATTTCCGTTCTTTGGGCGGATGTCAGTGGGAATATCAGTATTGATAGTCAACCCAGCCAGCAAATACTGCCGCCAGGTGGGCGGATTACTGACGAACCGTTCTGGTAGCAGGATGCTGTAAGTCTTATTTGCTGTGCGAATCTGCCTGTCAGTAATGTGTGCCAACGATTCTGAAGCAACTATGACCGGCGGTAACCAACCCTGACGGCTAATCAGTGGTGCGAAGGTGTACATTCTGTTCAGTGCGTCGTTTTGGGCGTTTAAAGCTTGCTGCAGCTCCCAGGCGCGCTGCGCTTTGCCGCCGCGGAAACCCACGGTTTGCCCAGCTTCGTTCATCAACTGCCAGAGAGTGTCGTTCAATCCATGTTTATCCGGCGCCTTTGGCGACAAGTAAGCCCCGATATCTGGGGGCGGCCCCCCATCCAGAACGGCCGCACCGGCCGCTGTGCTGAGCAACCCCAGCCCGAGGGCAAGAGCGATTTTTTTCATGCCGGCATTCCTTTTTTAAGGGGCAACATGAAGAACAGACGCAGCTCATGCGATTGCTGTTCAAGCTGTGCCCGCCAGTCTATTTGTGTTCGCACAAGGCGCAGTACTTGTTCGAAGGTGACGTCGCTGGCATGCAATGTGAGTGGCAACGGAAGTCGCACGCCGGTATAGGCGAATGACAAGCCGCGCATGTGAGCCAGTTGGCTGAGTAGTTCGATGGCATCGCCATCCCAATCGACAGTAATGCGTTGTGAATTGGCGGTGATCTTGGGTGTGAATAAAACAGGTCGAACTTGATTCAACGCGTCAGATTGATAGAGCGTCGCTGTGATGTTCTGGATTGACTGCGCCGCGGGAGTGACGGCCACTGCTGGAGTGACAATAGAGTGTGGCGTTGGAGTACAGACGCAGCCGCTTAAACCGAACAGGGCGGCGATCATAGGTAAACGTTTCATGAAAGGATGTCCTGCGAGATATGGATTATTGGTACCTGATTACGTTGAATACACTTAGACGTTTCTTGGTGCCCGTTTGGCACCACCACAATAAATGACAGCATGTAAAAACCTCATAAGTCCATTTATTTACATGCGCACTTTAAAATTGGGTAATGAACGAACTTAGCTTGAAAATTAAATGCAAGCGATTGTTTAAAATAATGATTGAATTAGTTTTTATTGAAATATATAATTGGTAATCAAAAAAAGAGACATTGAAATGTTATTTTTCTACACATCCAGTTTTTGCAAAAATATAAAAATATCTCGAGCTAGAGCTATCATAAACTCAAGGCTTCTATCAAATAAAAAAATAAACACTCTTCTGAAAAAATCTGGGGTTTTATTTGATGGGGATAGCGTTATCACTCCACCTTTTTTTTATGAGTTTGGGAAAATTAAATTAGGTAGCAATGTATACATCAACGCTAGCTGTAACTTTCTTGATAACGCCAATATATCAATTGGCGAAGATTCGCTTATAGGGCCTAACGTAACATTAACAACCGCTAATCACATCGTCGATCCCGCATTGAGGCACGCAGAAGTCATTACTGCGCCTATTACAATTGGAAAAAACGTATGGATAGGTGCTGGTGTAGTGGTACTTCCGGGTATACACATTGGAGACAATAGCGTAATTGCAGCCAATAGTGTAGTCACATCTAATGTCCCAGCTAACAGCTTATTCGCAGGTTCACCTGCGAAATCCAAACGAGAAATTTGATTGTTATATTTAACAGCAAGATTTCAATCTTGCTGTTAATATTATTAAAACTCAGTTATTAGCACACCAAGCAACAGCCTGAATACATGAACCTCCTGCTACTCCCCCCCCCGTATATATCTGCCATCCGTTACCGTCTTCGGTGGGCTGGTTTAGATCCGGAGCATTCCATCCATCCCCCCCCCAACGTGATAATATATATCCTCCAGAGAGAAGTTGTTTGCCTGAAGGACAATATGCTTTTGAAAAGTTGTATCTTCCGCAAGCATCCCCCCCAGAAACCTTCTGAAAATCTTTTAATTTACCAGGTGCATTCCATACCCCATTTTTACAATAAAGTACAGTTCCAGACTCATCACGACTTAAAAGCCCATTAGGGTTACAACCCCAGCCTTCATTTGCCTTACCATCGAGTTGTAAATATTCGCCAACCGATGCCCTTCCGTCTGCTCGAATAGACCCACCTTTCAGCTGACCACCGGTATAAATACCTTTGTTATTCACCGAACGAATCCAGTCGTTGTCATCCATGTAAAATCCGCCCCCGTGATCTTCGTTGAGCCAACCTTTACCATGTTTGGTAATAAGCCAACCGGAATTACTTCGAATATCACCATTCGAACCAATCCAACCGTTCGACCAAACGCTATCATGCGCACTCAATCTCTTGGCCGTGACTTCTTCGCTATAATTACCTGATTTGGCATTTATATTGTTCGCGTTATTCAAGTCATTGGCGCCCATATCAATCGCTGTGTGCATCTTATTAAGATCGGGACGACCGTTAACCTGGAAGCGATACAAGCGATCGTTCTCTTCAGCCCCACCTGCCAATACGTCGGACGTCAGGTAAGCGGCCAGGTGTCCACTCTGTCCACTTAGCCCCATATTCGACAGGTTGACCTGCCAGCCACCGCCGGCACCGTTGGCAACATTGACGGGTTCGATATACCCGCCCAAGCCAGACGTGTTCTGAGCGATATAGCGTTGGCCCTTGAACGTAATATTTTGACCGCCGGCGGTCAAAACAAAGGCGACCAGCTTGTCGGATTGCGAAGGATTGCGTGTCACGGCAAGAATATAGGTTTGGCCGTTATTGTTGGTCAGGGAAAACCCCGCCGGCAAATACCCTTTATCGCGCAGGGTCTGGCCGGTTACCGTTACGTTGCCGCCCCCCTTTACCTGATTCAGCAACATATCGTAGTTATCTTTCACGTATCGACGGGCACCCTCGCTCACTGTGCTCAGGTGTGTCGCGGTAACGACCCATGTTTGTTCTTCTATATAGTTCGAATATCTTTCCAGCCCAATAGGAGCGGCAATCAACACGATCGCCAGAACGATGGCCATCGAAACCAACGCGCCCCCCCGGTTAATACGAGGAGTGGCATTTTCAGCAGTCATAGGGCACCTGAAGAAAGCAATTGAGGAGAGCTACCGGCTACAACTGCCAGTAACACGAATAGCCAGGGAGCATAAGGTTGAGTCTTTTTGTTCGTCAGTAATGCCCCTGCGATAAACAGCAATAATGCACATCCGCTCAGCACGCTGGCGAGCTGCCAGGGAAACCAGGCACTCAGCGCGGCGATCAAATGCACATCGCCCATGCCGAACCCTTCTTCACCCCGCAGATGCTTGGCGCCGTAGTGAAAGGCATAGAGGAACAAAAACATGCCGATACTGCCTGTAAGTGCCTCAGTCAGGGTAAGTGCACTTCCAGGCATCACGGTAAACAGCAGACCTGTCAGCCAAAAACCCGAGGTATACCGAAGCGGTAGCCAGTAATTGCGCAAATCGAGCAGTACCATGGGAATGCCCCAGGCCAGCAGCCCCAGAATTTTGACGGTACCTAACCAGGGATGGCCCACAAGGGCCGTTGTTGCGATCAGTGCAGTACCGGTGCCGACGAAAACTATTGTGACGCCTCTGATCTGCCGCCGAGTGAGGGGCGGGCCATCATGTTCAAGCAAGAATTTTTTCGCTCGATGAACCAACGGCTGGGCGCCAATAAACAGAGTGGTGCCGGCGCATACCATCAGCAAAGAGAACTTCAGGAGATATAAAGCCATCAGGCAGCACCTCCTTTTAGTTTCATGTACATCGCATACACTTTCCGCGCGTAAATCATACGCCGCGGACCGTTGTTATCTGCGAATCCGGCATTATAGGAGCCGAGGCATTGCCAATTTACCCCGCATTGTTTGAGGTGCTTTGCCAATATCCAGGCCCCGATCTGCACGTTGAGACAGCTGTTGGTCAGCAAATCCTGCTCACTGCGGATGAGGCCCAGCGCACGCAGCTGGGGAATATGTCGGTCATTGATTTGCATCAGCCCGAAGTCACGGCTGGTAACACGTCCGGCTTTATCGCGATTTTTGCCAATGGCTTGAGGATTTAGGCTGCTTTCGACAGTTGCCATTGAGCGAAGTAATAACGGGTCAACTTTATAGCGTGCACCCGCCTCGTTAAAACAGAAAGCCTGTGCCGGCAACGAGAATAATAATGTCCAGCCCAGCACCTGGCAGGCCAGGGCTCGTTGAAAGGAAAACAACATGAGAATGCACTCCAGATGGAGGCCGGCAACAGAACGTTGCCGGCAGGATGGGCATCAGGTGTTGCTGGTAAAGGTAAGGGTGTTCTGACCAACAGATCCTTTATCGGCAGTACATTGCGCCCCCACGGCACTGGCAGCGATCGCGCCATTCGTCGATGTGCCGTTGACCATGGTGGTAACAACACTCGGCGCCGCACTCAGTTTTGTGGCCAGAGTAATGCAGGCCTCCTGAGGAACGGCCGCGTAAGTCAGAGAGAAGGAGGATTTCTGCCCACCGGCCGTTGCTACGGGTTGCACAGTGACAGCGCCCCCCCACAGGTTTTGCAACTTGGCGCTACCCGAGGATTTGGTACCGACAACCGACATGTTGGCCGGCGCCCCCCCGAACTGGATCAGCGCACCGGTCATGGCGTCAGCGGCTGCAAAATTATAGATGCCGGATGTTTTCAACATGGTGCGGGTATTGGTCATTAGCTCCGCAGCATTACTGTACTCTGTGTTGCCATCGTTACGATTAAACAGACCGCCACCTTGTGTGATAGCGACAGCCAATACAGCGAGGACAAGAACAAACCAGATCATTGCTTCAATCATAGTTATTGCCCCACGGTTGACAGCCGAGCGAGTGTTTTGTGTGAGTTCCATTACTATTTCCTTTAGGTATCGTAGAGAGTGGACGGTCTAGCGTGTGCCCACGAGGTCGTTGAGGTTTTGTGTGGCCAGGAGGATCAGGATCATGTAGCCAGCGTTGGTGCCTAATGCGATGTAAGAAAGCAAAGACGCAGTCCGCTTGATCCGGGCTACAGTTTGCACAAGCCAGGCCCGTGCAAAATTTTCAATAATGATTTCAGCGTTATCGCCGTCGGTCAGCAGGACCAGTTTGTCGATAGCACGCGAGGAGGGGAATCCGTAGCCGGCATTGCGCAACGCCAACCCGAGGTGGTCACCTTGCTTGACCTGACGCCGGGTAGCGGCCAATCGCTCATATAACCAAGGCGGTGCATAACGGCTCAGCATGTCGATGGCGTCTTCCGTCTTCACTTGAGCACGCATCAACGCACTGAAATTAAGTAAAAAACCCACTCCCAGCACGTCGCGATAGACGCTCCAGGGCAATAGACGGTCCAAAACATGCTGCCGCACCGTTCCCGTCAAGTTCGGCATTGACCAGACGACGAAGCCAATCAGCAGGAGTACCAGCCCACCAAGAATAATTGCATGATTGACAAAGAATTCTGAGGTGGCGCTGAGCCACCACAACGCCCCAGTCCAATTATCTCGGGCAGACAATGACTCCAGGCGGGGAAGGAAATAGACAGTGACCATCTTCATCATGGCAAACGAGATTGCCAGCAACAGCATCGGGTAAGCCAACGTGGACACCAATGCTGATTTCATATTCGCCATGCCCTGAACCACGGTGATCGCCCGGTATAAGGCAGCAGCCAGGTTGCCGTCCTGAACGCCGGAACTGAGGATGGCGGCTTCCTGCCTGGGTATCCAGGACGCCAATCCCTGGTCGACTGACCGGCCCTGCCGCAGTGCACTGAGCATATCCTCCAGGCAATAGACCATCGGCGGGCGTTTCTTGCCGAAGCTCCCTATCATTGAATTGATGGCTTTCTCAACTTTGAGGTTGTTGTCGAGCAGGAAAGCCAGATCCTCGTAGAGCGTCAGGCGGTCAGCGGTGGAGAACGTCTTTTGCGCCAACCAGCGCCCTAGCCCTTCATTCATTCTTTCCGATGACGGCATCCTGTTCCGTAGCGCCGTCAACCGTTCGCGCAAACGGGAAATCATGATGCTGCCTCCGGGGGTAACAATGTCAGGCTGTCCTCGTCCAGTGGGCTGATATAGTCCGCATCAATCGGGTCGACCAGTCCGTCATTGAGATAACGCATTAAGTGCTGACCGCGAGTGATACCGCCCAGCGCGTTCACCCAATAACTGCGCGCAGCCAGTTTGCCCTCATGGCGAAACAGCTCCATGAATCTGGCATCGGGACGAATGACTTCAGCAATGACCCGCCGGCCGATTACGCCTTTGTAACAGTGCTCACACCCCTCAGGATGGCGAAATGCCAGCTTTTCGACCTGACAAAAGCGTTCAAGCAGCGCTCTTTTCTCCTCTCCCAGACATGCTCTGACCGCCTCCCAGCGTTTCTTGCAGTGAGGGCACAACAGCTGCACCAGCCGCTGCGCGATTAAGCCAATCATGACTTGAGGATCGGCCACCTGGCCCATGGGGATACCCAGAGTATCGGTCAGTCGATCAAGAATGCCGACCGCATCATTCGCATGCAGCGTGGTTTCCACCAGGTGTCCTGACTTGGCCGCCGTCAACGCAGACTTAACCGAGTTGGCATCACGAATTTCGCCGACAACCATGGCATCAGGGTCCAGCCGTAATGCGGCAGAAATAGACCTGACCCAGGCACGGCTAACAGCGTCCGGATCGTTTTTATCGGCAATGATGGGGGTTTGTACCGCGCCCAAAATCAATCCTTCTGGAGGGTCTTCCAGCGTCATCAGTCGTTTTCGATGCCCGGTAAACGACAGATACATTTCGCTGAATGTACGCAGGGAGGTACTTTTCCCAGAACCAGTAGGACCGGACAGGGTGATGACGCCTTCAGGGCGCGCCAGCATACGGCGAATAAGCGTTTGCTGTTCCGGTAGAAAACCCAGTTTGTCGAGCGTAGGCGGCGTTTTACCCTCATCGGGCAAAATGCGCATGACCACATACAGACCAAATTCTGCCGGTGTATGCGCATAACGCGCGCCGAAGAGCTGAAGCCCTTGCAGAAACTCTTTACGTACCCGCCCATCCTGAGCGCGATTGGGGTTAAAACTCTTCTCGGCCACATCGCACATCGACATCACTATCGTTGACGCCAGCGTCATCCCTTCCGCGCAATCCAGCGTTGTCACCGTTTCAAGATCGCCGTGCACACGAAACTGCACCACCGTCACATCATTCATCCCGATCAGCAGATGAATATCACTGGCGCCTTTCATCTTGGCATCCTTGAAGAAGCTAATAATCTTCGCCTGTTGATCGGAATATTCGTTAGCGTTGGGGTTCTCAGTGAGCTGGCTTTGCTGCATCTCTTTCAGCTTATCGAGCTGAACCCGCTTAACCTGCAGTCTGGGGTATTGTTTGAACGCGCCGGCAATCTCTGACGTGACGGCCAGACTGTTATTGTGTGCATCAGACACATACAGCGTCGGGGCATCAGTATTGGCCAGATCTAAATGGATATAGGTTGAACCACGTTTCTCATACATATGGGTTACCCCGCAAAGGAAAGAGAGACCAGTGTTTGGTTCTTCCCGGAGACCACGACTTCATTGATGTTGATCCGTTTAACAACGAACTCCGTACCTGGGATACGATTCCCCACCTGCACCGTAACCTGATTGCCGTTGCTGAGTGCCAGCACGGCCGTGAATCCTTTACCCGCGCCGGTGATCTCCACAATCTGCGGTGGAGCAGTATCTTGCACCGCGCCCTTGACCTCGGATTTGTTGTCCTGAGAAGGTGGCGCAGGGTTGAAAGGCTGATCCAGTGCACGGTCATACCCGTTCTTTTGCAGTTCATTCAGCGCCTTGGCCCTGGCCAGCTGAGCCTCGTACAGCACTGTCTCTGCCTGGATGGCTTCCAGTTGACCAAGATTTAACGCTCGCCCAGCCTCCGCGCGCGCAAACGTGGTCGGCAGAGGAAGATCCGCTGTCGCGGGTGACTTCACCGACGGTGAAGCGGGCGGAGCCGCCGGTATGTCAGCGACCGGCGCGGCGAAAACACCAGGTGCAATCAGCACCAGGCACAACAGGCACAACGCCCAGGGCGTTATTCTGGATTTAGCGGTTGGCATACAGAAGTCCCTCAATGGTGTACTCCAGACGGTTGTTTTTGAGTGTGGTCGTGATGCTGGACGCCCTTATTCCACTGCTGTTGAAGCGCGTTGGCGCAAACAACCGATCGGGCGGAATATCGGTAATGAACGTGAAACTGTAGGTACGCCACGGCAGATTTTGTACGTCGCCCTGCGTTAACTGCGTGCTTACGTCCATTTCGCTTAGGCGCAAGCGCGCATTGATACGCTGGGCATAACTGGTTAAGTGCTGAATTTGCTGGCTGCCCGGGAGAAGATCTTCGGGATGTTCAGGAGGAGAAAGTGGCACCGATAACGCAAAAGAGGCGTCGTCTGCGCTACCGGGAATATTAAAAACGGGTTGAATATCTGAACCATAGAGCACGGGTAACCGCAAGGCAAAATCCCCTACGGTGCCACCGTTCGGCAAGGTGTAGTGCAGAATGATTTTCCCCTGCGCATCACACGTTGCTGTATTGAAAACCCAGCCTGCAATAGAGATCTGCGCGTCTTTCCATACGCGACTGCAGGCACTGAGCATCGATGGAAACCGCGGTTGTGTAGCCCAGGGTTTTAGTGTGTCGGCCGGCGCCTGTTGTGCCATCTGTTGCCTAGCCATCAGCGCGGCCTGAGCTGCTGCTATGCGCGCATCTTCCTGGTGTTTCTCCCAGACTGAATAACCCACATACCCGGCCCCCAGGGTTACCACTGCCATGCCCCAAAGCCACAGCACCTTCGGGTCATGAGTCTGACTCAGCCGTGCCCGGCGCAAACCGACCTTGCTATCGACCAAGTCGGTGAGTGATTTATCTTCCGTGTCTTCCTCGGGAAAGAAGCCGCCAGGAGCATATATTATCCACCCCGCAGCAGGTGCTGAGGTGATCGCCAGAAAATTGGACACCGCAGTGCGTATAGCTGTTTCATCACCCACGATATCACCGAACGGGGAAAGCATGCCGTCACTGACAGCGACGAACCAGTATTGCCCATTTGATAACGGGAAAACGCCATAACACGCCTCTGGCAATGCCGGCAGAACCGCCAACGCCATCGATGCCATCCCGCCTCCTTTTCGGACAGCCTTGCCGGCGAGGTTGACAGTGCCCAGCAAGGTGCCTTGTGCCTGGCCGTCACCGGTTGGCAATGATGCCCAATGCGTGGCCCTGGCCTCCTTCGCACGCAAACGCATGCTGCGGCGCCCACGCAGCGGCAAATACTGCCAGTGCAACCCGGCCACAAGCCAGTCGTTCCCATTCTGCAGCGTGTAGGTAGTCTGTTGTTTCATGGCTTATCCCAAAATGACCGGAGTGATAAGAATGACCAGCATGGTTTTGTTATTTTCAGCGTTTGCGCCGCCTCCGAGTCCAAAGAAGCGGAAACTGCCGACGCCCTGGCGATTTGCGGTGTTGTTGAGAGATTGGTAACCACTGAGCACCAACGTTTGCCCGGATTGCATAATGACGCGCTGGGTAAATGTTTTGAGCCGTGTTTTCATCAACTCAACTGACGTTTTTTCGCTGGTGAACGTGCGCATGGTCGGGTCATCTGACATATTGATCGCAAACTGCAGCTGCATTTTTGGCGACTGGGGCATCAGGAACGGCAGCACGGTCATGTTGAAACCGGTAGTGATCGTGGATTTGGTGATACTGCTCGATGAACCGACGTTGGCCGTGTTCTCCGTAGTGACGTTGGAGGCATAGTCCTGCTGCAGCGCAACTTGGATCGGCACCGCTGACAGGTTAGTGGTCATGCTCGAGGCCTCTGTCATTACGCTGACATTCGCCTGTTCCGACAAGGCTTTGATAAAAGCTTTGGTGCCCGCCCCTTTGCCATCAAGGATAGAAACCCCACCGTTCAACGCATCTGAGGCTGCGCCGGTAAACGCGTTGGTCAGTGACAAGCCGACGCTGCCACTGTTGAATACGGCGTTCCAGTCGATGCCGTACTGATCCTGAGTGCGTTTTTCGACGCTGTAGACCTGCACGTTGAGTACGACTTGGCGGTTGAGTTCTTTATTGCGGTCTTCCAGATAACGGCCTATCTGCTCAAGAACGCGCGGTGTATCCGTCACCGTCAGGACACCGGCGGACAAATTCATGCGACCGGTAGCGGGTGTTAACATCGACTTAATGGTATTGGTGACATCCTCGTACAGGCTTGATTTGATTTCCATCTCTGTCGCTTGCGAGGTATTGGAGTCACCGCTGAGCCCACCGCCGCTGCTGTCGCCCGTAGCCCCCATCGATGAGGTGGTACCACTCACGGTTTTGGAGCCAAAGCTCGCCTTACTGTCCATAAACATGACCGGGAACGTCCGGGTGTCGAGATAGAAAATGGCGATCCGACCCTGCTCATAACGCCATGACAGCCCAAGACGCGTAGTGACATTATCAAGCAATCCCCCCAACTCGCCCTGCCAGAACACTCCCCTGAGTGCAGCGCCACCACTGACGACCGGCGCAGCACGGGCAGATGAACCGCCCAAGGCGGCTAACGGCACCAACCCATTCGGGTCTGGCGCCGGAACAGGGCCACTTATCTGCTCAGTTTTGCCACCCGTCGGTGCCAAGATAGCCTGTGCATCAGGCGTCACCACCACAGGCAAGCGACAACGCTTACTGATGAAAGCACTGACTTCCGCAAGTGTGATGCTCCCAGGACGATTGATGGCCACAGCGCAAGGAGGCAGCAAACTATTGCCATCAGGCTGAGCATTTAACGGGTAAGGGTTGATCCACTGAGAGGTCAAATCCCGCACCACGGAACCCTGTTTAAGGGCATGAAGATGTTTATCTACCTGATTTTCGTCTCGTGATACTCGATTATCGATCTTATCGATGCGCTCAAGCGGCGCACATGCGGAAAGCAGCAAACACAACGTTGCCGCCAACCCGGTCAAGGGGAGGTGTTTTTTCATTGTTAACCTTACGATGAGAGATTAGTTGAGGTACACCAGGCTGCCGTCAGTAATGCTCGCCGGCACATTGACCTGCATGTCAGTGCCAAAGCTGTCGATAAGGCGTCTTCCGACGACTTTGCCAATCAGCGCGGAATGTCGGCTCTGCACCAACAACGCCGCCATCAGCCCAGGTTGATCTGGCTGATAGACATACACTCGATCAGCCTGCAAAACATTGCGCAACCCAGCAACGGACGACCAGCCGAAGGCGCTATCGGGGATCGCACCGTCTTTTTGTTCAGGATGGCTATAGCGCCAGTCGTTTATCGCATTAAGATATTGCACCGTATTGCGCGCCTGCTGGGAAAGAGTCTGATCCTCTAGGGATACCGGAGGGACTTGCGGTGGAGGATCAAGCCAGACAATCATTCCAATGAATATGGCAAAGAGCCAATAAATCATCAGTGCACCTCTTTATCATCTACGGAAATAACACACTGAAGAGGGCGGATACCTGCATACAGTGGCACTTTAGCCGTTCCGTAAAGGGTAAATAGACTGTTTAGCGCATCGCGGAAGGATCCTTCGAAGTGCAATGGAGCATCAATGCGATAGTTAACAGGCGTTAGCCAGGCAACCGTCCAGTGTGTGACCCCCGGTTGGTTACATACTTCGCTGGCTGCCCAGTTAAACAGGGTATCTTTGAGCGTGTTGCCGGCATCTATTCGCCAATGTTGCTTTTGTTGTACGACAGTCGCTTTCTTGGATGTTCTGGCTGTTGGTGCTGGTGTAACCGCTTGCTTTAAATCTGCTGATTTACCGCCATTGAAGGGGTTGCGGCCGCGGGTTACAGATTGAGGTGATGCGCTTGGGGTTACTGCATTTGACTCGATCTTGGTTGCAACTTTAAATGCGGCTGTTTTGTTTGCAATGGATACTCGGCGCATGGCCGAATCAATCAACCCCGCTTTTCCTTGCTTTTCTAACAACTGATTCAATGCATCAACCCAGATGACGCCGCCACGCCATTCCTGAGGTATTTGCTCATCAGGTTGAAGATCTTGGGAAAAGCTCAGCGCCCAACCAGCCGGCACAATTTTACGTAATGCATCGCGCAATGACGACGCACTTCCGGCCCCCGCCAGGGGCGAAGGTGGTGGTGCATTGCCTACGAAACGTAGTGCTGTCATCGACGTGCTCAACTTCTGGCCCGCCAGCGCAGAAGGGCTCGTTGATATGCTTTGCTTACCAGGTGCTTTTGTTTGTTTTACGCGAGTCACCGCAGCCAGCTCATTTTGGGCCTGTTTTAGAGGCGACACTTGCGCTTCAATTAACGTTGTTACTAGCTGCTGGGCAGTGATCGCAGACCTTTCTGGATGGTTGTTAATAGAGCATCCGCCCAATACTGCGGGTGCTAAAACGACGGGTAGCCATTTTTTCACGTTTATACCTCGCTATGAATCGCTTCCACGCTTGTTATCTGGTTGCGGACGGCGGCCACGACGAGGTTGCTTAACCTTGTCGAGTACGCACTGAGCCAGCCGTTGACTATCGATTTGAGGGGCTAACTCAAGAATGGCGTGAAGAACGTCTCTGCAGGCTACCGGGCGTTCAAGGATCGCGGTGAGATTTACAGCCTGCTCGTTCAGCATGTTGTTATGTTTTGGCACGATGGAATAGGTCTGGCGCGTAGCCATGGCGCGTTGAGTCATCAGAGGCCTCAGTTTGAGATGCATAAGCATAAAAAAAGCCCCTACAGATATCTGGAGGGGCGAAGGTGCTATCTATGGAGTGTGTAACCGTGGGGCTTATTTTAGAGCGTTGATAAATGCATGGAGCATTGCGCTACGCGTCTCACCATCATGCTCATTCACGAAAGCTTGAATTTGTTGTCGCTGATGATGTGATAGATGTGCACGCGCCGCGTGTTTCTTTCTTTGTCTGCGTTTAGATGAAAAATCTTGGACGCAGACTGGGAGCTCCATTACTTCTTCAATCGCAGCTTCGCGAATCGGGGTTATGGCGCCGGCAAACCGTACAAGGTGGCTGATACCGGGGCAAGACTCCACTTTCGACGAGTGGATAATTTCTGGGTCAAAGCAAATAAACATATAGCCAGGAAAAAGAGGCTCGATCACCTTTTTCTGCTGTCCAGGACGGTCAGCTCGAGGTCGGAAAGAAAACATCAGTGGGCTGAAAGCCATGATGTTGCGACGCTCGAGCATCATCTGTGCTTTGAATATATTGTCTTTGCCTGGTTTTAGCGCGGCGAGATACCAGCCTTCCATGAAAGTCTCCCGTAGTACACGGTTAAGCTACAGATGATTGAATTGAACGTTAGGTGTTTGGCAGGCTCCGCCAAAATCGATCCCAAGCGGGTTCAATTGGCAGTCACTTATATTAGAGGGATTGAGCATTTGCTGTATTCCCTTATGGCTCTTAAGCCTGGACTGCACCCGACACCAATGGCAGGGAGGTGCCGATAAGATGCTATCAGATGCAGTCCAGGCTGAAGAAAACTTGTACGGGGAACCGGAAAGCTAGTTGGCGGACTGGCTGTTCTACATGAACCGTACTAAAGTATGCTAAGAAGTGTATTGGCAAATTTTAATTGTGTAAATACTTTTATTTGCGATCTGAAATGCTGTAAAAGCATGTCATAACAGGGCAAAAACTCTGTTTAACTCAACTTTTTGAACCATTGATCTGGAAAAGATCCTTTTTTTAGATCATTAGATCGATATGACAATTAAAACAGAATAATTAACTGCCCTAACGATTCTAACGGGTGGTGGATTTTTGCTCTGATTTTGGGTGAATTTCATCTTATGCAACATATCTTTGGGTTTAATCCTATTGACTATGCATGTTGCTTCATTTTTTTGGTGGTTGTTTGCACAGGTTATGGGAGGGAGGCTGTCTGCCAGGTATACTTAGTCACCAAAATTCGGGTTGTGCGCCCAAAAAATGATCTTCAGAGATCCTTTTGTTGCACCAGAGAAAAAATAGAGTAGTATTTGCGGATGTTTATGCTGTTTTCAGGGGCATAATTGCCTGAACAGACAAGCTTATGTATCCAATGTGTAGCTGAGGCTTCAGGTTGGGAAGGATCGAGCATATCCGAAATGCTCAGGGAAAAGGGTTTATCGAAACCCTAAATGCAAAAACCCCCCGAAATCTGTCATCAACTTGGCGGAAGAGTCAGATATCAGGGGGTCAAAAGCAGGCGCTGGCCTGTGAGAGATTATAACTCATGCAATTTAGAAAACAACACCTGTCCGCCATAAGTTCGGGACAGGGTGGCTGAACAGTCTAGTAACCAATTTACTCATTATCGGCAGGTCAAGAACCCGAGTCCGGAATTTACACCGCGTCAAGGGAAGAATACGCTGCCGTTCTGTCGCAAGCTG